>NZ_QZEZ01000010.1:49070-117342 GCF_003594885.1 Vallicoccus soli | reverse complement strand
CACGACCCGTCGCCCGCAGCGGCGCGTCCCGCGCAGGACGGCGGGACACGCCGCCGCCGGGACGACGTCGTGTGCGCGAACCGGACACTGGCGCGCAGCAGCGGCCGGCCCACCCCGGCCGCCCGGCCCACCCCGGCCGCCCGGCCCCCGGCTCAGGTCGTGGTGATGGCCTGCAGGACGTCGAGCTTGGCGGCGCGGCGGGCGGGCCAGACGGCGGCGAGGACGCCGACGACCGCGGCGACGACGAGGAAGAGCAGCAGCGTCACCACGGGGACGCTGAGCACCTCGATGCCCTGGCCGGCGAGGGCGCGCTGCAGGCTGATCCCGAAGACGAGGCCGAGGACGATGCCGAGGGCGGCGCCGTACAGGGCGATGACCACGGACTCCAGGCGCACCATCCGGCGCAGCTGGCGCCGCGACATCCCGACGGCGCGGAGCAGGCCGATCTCGCGGGTCCGCTCGATGACCGACAGCGCGAGGGTGTTGACGATGCCGAGCACCGCGATGACGACGGCGAGGGCGAGCAGCGCGTAGATGATCGTCAGCAGCTGGTCGATCTGCGCCCTCTGGTCCTCCTTGAACTCGGTCTGGTCGGCGAGGTCCACGACGGGGTAGTCCGCCACGACCGCGTCGAGGCCCGCCCGCACCGCGGCGGGGTCGGCGCCGGGCTCGGCGAGGACGTACACGAAGTTGTCCTGCCGGCTGTACCCGAGCGCGTCGAAGGTGGACAGCGACACGGTGAACTCGCCGAGGCCGGCGTTCTCGGTGAAGACGCCGAGCACCTCGAGGTCGCGGCCGTCGCCGTACGGCGGGGTGAGGGCGACGACGTCGCCGACGCCGAGGCCGCGGGACTCCGCGGTGCCCTCGTCGAGGAGCACGCCGCCCTCCTCCAGCCCCGCGGCGGAGCCGGCGACGAACTCGGTGGTGAGCGCGGTGCCGATGGCACCGGGGTCGATGCCGGTCAGGCCGATGGTGCCGCCGTCGACCTGGGCCTGGCCGAAGCGCTGCTCGTACACGGCCTCGACCCCCTCGACCTCGCGCGCCGAGGCCGCGAGCTCGGCGCTGAAGGGCGTCGCCACCGCGTTGGAGACGACGTAGTCGGCGCCGAAGGCCTCGTCGACGAGCCGGTCGACCGAGGCGTTGGCCGAGGCGCCGAGCACGCTCATCGACGCGACGAGGGCCAGGCCGATCATGAGCGCGCTGGCGGTGGCCGCGGTGCGCCGGGGGTTCCGCCGGGCGTTCTCGGTGGCGATCCGCCCGACCGCGCCGAAGGCGCGCGGGTACCAGCCGCCGAGGACGCGCAGCGCCGGGCGGCTCAGGACCGGGCTCAGCGCGATCGCGCCGACCACGAGCAGCAGCGCGCCGGCGCCGACGAGCTGGGCGGCGGTGCTCCCGTCGTCCGTGGCGAGCCCACCGAGCAGGGCGGCCGCACCGAGCGCCGCGAGGACCCCGCCGACGACGAGGCGCACCCGCAGCGAGCGCTCCGGCATCGCCACGTCGTCGCGCATCGCCGCGACCGGGGGGACCCGGGCGGCGCGGCGCGCGGGGACGTACGCGGCGAGCAGCGTCACGCCGACCCCCACGACGAACGACCACACGACCGTCGACGGCTCGACGACGAGGTCGCCGTCGAGCTGCAGCCCGACCCGGCCGAAGACCCAGCGCAGCAGGGCGGCGAGCCCGACGCCCACGCCGAGGCCGAGCACGGCGCCGAGCAGGCCGACCGCCAGCGCCTCGACGAGCACCGAGCGGGTCACCTGCGCCCGCGAGGCGCCCACGGCGCGCAGCAGCGCGAGCTCGCGGGTGCGCTGCGCGACGATCATCGAGAACGTGTTGAGGATGATGAAGGAGCCGACGAACAGGGCGATCCCGGCGAACACCAGCAGGAAGACGTTGATGAAGCTGAGGCTCTGCTCGAGCGCGTCGGCGCCCTCGTCGGTGATCTCGGTGGCCGTCTTCGCCTCGAAGCCGTCGGGCAGGGCGGCCGCGACGGCGTCGCGCAGCTCCTCCTCGCCGACCCCGTCCTCGGCGTCGACCGAGATGCTGGAGTAGAAGCCCTCGGCGCCGGTGAGCGACTGCGCGGTCGCGGTGTCGAAGGCGACGAGCGAGGCGCCGGCGAGCCCGCCGGACTCGCCGAAGCGGAACACCCCGACGAGCTGCTCCTCGCGCGGGCCGGCGGGCGTGATGAGCCGTACGCGGTCGCCGACGGCGAGGTCCGCCCGGTCCGCGGTCTGCGTGTCGACCGCGATCTCGCCGGGGCCCTGCGGCCCGCGGCCCTCGGTGAGCGTGGTCACGGTGACGCCCGGCGTCTCGTCCCAGTTGATGCCGAGGCCCGGGGCCCCGGTGCCGCCGACCGCGTCGCCCTGGGCGTCGACGACGAACACGCCGTCGGTCTGCACGTCGCCCACGGCGGTCGCGACCCCGTCGACCGCGCGCACGTCGTCGAGCACCGCCTCCGGCACCCCCGTCTCCGGGCCGGCCGTGGAGGACGTGACGACGGTCTGGTCGAAGCTCGTGGCCCGCGTGACCGTCACGTCGGCCGCGATGTTCTCGAACAGGTCGGTGAAGGTGCGGCTCAGCGTGCTCGTGAACACGAGGGAGCCGGCGACGAAGGCGACGCCGAGGACCACGGCGACGGCGCTCAGCGCGAGGCGGAGCTTGTGCGCCAGCAGGCTCCGCAGGGAGGCGCGCAGCACGGGTCAGGACCTCCGGCCGGCGGTGTCGAACCGCTTCATCCGCTCGAGCACCCGCTCGGACGTCGGGTCGCGCATCTCGTCGACGATCCGCCCGTCGGCGAGGAAGACGACCCGGTCGGCGTACGAGGCCGCGACGGGGTCGTGCGTGACCATGACGACCGTCTGCCCCATGTCGCGCACGCTGGCGCGCAGGAAGCCGAGCACCTCGGCCCCGGCGCGCGAGTCGAGGTTGCCGGTGGGCTCGTCGGCGAAGACGATCTCCGGCCGGCTCGCCAGGGCCCGCGCGCACGCGACGCGCTGCTGCTGCCCGCCGGAGAGCTCGCCCGGCTTGTGCCCGAGCCGGTCCCGCAGCCCGACGGTGTCGACGACGTGGTCGAGCCACGCGCGGTCGGGGGTGCGCCCCGCGATGTCCATCGGCAGGGTGATGTTCTCCAGCGCGGTGAGCGTCGGCAGCAGGTTGAAGGACTGGAAGACGAAGCCGACGTGGTCGCGCCGCAGCAGCGTCAGGCGCTTGTCGTCGAGGGCGGTGATCTCGGTGTCGCCGACGTGCACGGTCCCGGACGTCACGTCGTCGAGGCCGGCGAGGCAGTGCATGAGCGTGGACTTGCCGGACCCGGACGGGCCCATGATCGCCGTGAGCTCGCCGCGGGCGAAGGACACGGTGACGTCGTCGAGCGCGGTCACCTGGGTGTCGCCGGAGCCGTAGACCTTGCGCAGGTCGGTGGCCCGCGCGGCGGCGGTGGTCGTCGTGGCGGTGCTGTCGAGGCCGGTGGGAGGGGTGATCACGAGGCCGAGGCTAGAGGTCCGGGGACCCCCTGCGCGGCGCGTTTCCGCCTGCAAGCACCGGCGGGCGGCGCGGCGCGGCGGCGGGGGGGCGCAGCACCTAGCCTGGGCGGGTGCACGACCACGGCGCGAGCGCGCAGCAGGCCAGGGGCGGTACGGGCGGGATCGTCCTGGGACGCCCCTTCGGCGTCCCCGTCGTCGTCGGGCCCTCGTGGTTCCTCGTCGCCGTCCTCATCACCTGGGTGTTCCAGCCGCAGGTCGCTCGCGCCCTGCCGCAGCTGGGCGAGCTGAGCTGGCTCGTCAGCCTGGCCTACGCCGTGCTGCTCTACGTCTCCGTGCTCGTGCACGAGCTCGCGCACTCGGTCACGGCGCTGCGGATGGGCCTGCCGGTCAAGCGGATCACGCTGCACCTGCTCGGCGGGGTCAGCGAGATCGAGCGGCAGCCCCAGACGCCGCTGCGCGCGCTGCTGGTGTCGGTGTCGGGCCCGGTGCTCAACCTCGTCCTGGCGGGCCTGGGCTGGCTCGTGCTGCAGGTCGCCGAGCCCGGCACGGTGGTGGGGGAGCTGGCCTCGGCGCTGACGTGGGCCAACCTCGTCGTCGCGGTCTTCAACCTGCTGCCCGGCCTGCCGCTCGACGGCGGCTTCGTCCTCGAGGCGCTCGTGTGGCGCCTGCGGGGGGACCGCCTCGCCGGCACGGTGGCCGCCGCCTGGGTCGGTCGCGCGCTCGCCGTGCTGCTCGTGGCCGGCCCGCTCGTCGTCGCCTCGCTCACCGAGGGGCGCCTGCCGCTGCTCACCGTGGTCTGGGGCGTCTTCCTCGGCTCCTTCATCTGGGTCGGGGCGGGGCAGGCCCTGGCCGGGGCCCGCACGCGGGCCCGCCTGCCCGGGCTCGTGGCGCGGCGCCTGGCCCGGCGCGCGGTGCCCGTGCCGCGCGACCTGCCGGTGGCCGAGGCGGTGCGCCGCGCGCAGGCCGCCGGCGCCGGGGCCCTCGTCGTCGTCGACGCCGCCGACCGCCCGGTCGCGATCGTCGAGGAGGCGGCCGTCGCCGCGATGCCCGAGCAGCGCCGGCCGTGGGTGCCCGTCGGCGACGTCGCCCGCCGCCTCGACCCGGACCTCGTCCTCGACGCGGACCTCGAGGGCGAGCCGCTCGTCGAGGCCATCAACCGCCGCCCGGCGCCCGAGTACCTGCTCAAGGACCGCCAGGGCCTGGTGTACGGCGTGCTCGTGCTCAGCGACGTCGAGCGCGTGCTCTCCCCGCAGGCCCCCCAGCCCCGGCAGGCCCCGCGCTGAGCGGCGGGCCCCGCCGTGAGCGGCGGGGCCCCCGCGAGCGGCTAGGCTCGACGCCCGTGATCCCCGCCCCCACCGCGCCCGAGCGCCCGTGACCGACGCGCCCGAGACCCGTACGCCCACCGGCGCCGCCCACCGGCGGGGCCCCTTCAAGCCGGGGGACCAGGTCCAGCTCACCGACCCCAAGGGGCGGATGCACACCATCACCCTGCAGCCGGGGCGGGCCTTCCACACCCACAAGGGCTCCTTCGGGCACGACGAGATCATCGGCGGGCCGGAGGGCGTCGTCGTCACGAGCACCGGCGGCGTGCCGTACCTCGCGGTGCGCCCGCTGCTCGCGGACTTCGTGCTGTCGATGCCGCGGGGCGCCGCGGTCGTCTACCCCAAGGACGCCGGGCAGGTCGTGCAGATGGCCGACGTGTTCCCGGGGGCCCGCGTCGTCGAGGCAGGCGTGGGCTCGGGCGCGCTCACCATGTCGCTGCTGCGCGCGGTCGGCGACGAGGGCCGGGTCATGTCGTACGAGCGCCGCGCCGACTTCGCCGAGGTCGCCCAGCGCAACGTCGAGACGTTCTTCGGCGGCCCGCACCCCGCCTGGCGCCTCACCGTCGGCGACCTGCAGGAGAGCCTCGACGAGACCGACGTCGACCGCGTCGTGCTCGACATGCTCGCCCCGTGGGAGTGCCTCGACGCGGTGTCGCGCGCGCTCGTCCCCGGCGGCGTGCTCATCTGCTACGTCGCGACGGCGACCCAGCTGTCCCGCACGGCCGAGGCCCTGCGCGCGCACGGCACGTTCACCGAGCCCCACGCCTGGGAGTCCATGGTCCGCGGCTGGCACCTCGAGGGCCTGGCCGTGCGCCCGGAGCACCGGATGGTGGGCCACACCGGCTTCCTGCTGACGAGCCGCCGGCTCGCCGAGGGCACCGCCCCGCCGCTGCGGCGGCGGCGCCCGGCGAAGGGCGCGTACGGCACGGGCGAGGACGAGGCGCCGGACGCGCCGGCCGAGCGCCCCAGCGGCGCCGAGCGCGCCGCCGAGCGCGGCCCGCTGCCCTAGCGGGGACGGACCGTGCCGCGGGGGGAGGCCGACCGGCGCACCGCCGTGGCCGCGGTGGTGCTCGTCGTCGTGCTGCTCGGGCTGCTCTCGGCCTGGGTGGTCGCCGGCGGGCGCGCCCCGGTGCCGCCCCGCGACGCCGCCCGCGGTCCCGCGACCGAGCTGCCCGGGCCCGCCCCCGGCGCGGGCGGACCCGCCGCGCAGGGACCGACGGCCGAGGCCCTCCCGGGCGCCACGGGGGCCGGCGGCGACCCGGACCCGAGCCCCGCCTGGGCCGGCACCGACGTCGCCGGGCTGCTGCCGGTGGACTGCGGCGAGCGCCGCGTGCAGGTGCGCGAGGTCGTCGAGGACGACCTCACCGGCGACGGGACCCCCGACGCGGTGGCCGTCGCGCGCTGCGACGCCGGCGCCGGCAGCCCACCGGACGCGGTCGTCGCCCTGGCCGGTCCCGCGGTGGCCCCGCGCCTGCTGGCCGTGCTCCTGCCGCCGTCGCGGGGCGTCCTCGTCGACGGCGTCGACGTGGGCCGGGCCGCCGACGGGGCCGCGACGGTGCTCGTGACGGGCACCGGCTACTCGTCCCCGACGGTGCCCCGCTGCTGCCCCGACACGACGGTCCGCGAGGCCTGGCGGTGGGCCGGGACGGGCCTGCGCCAGGTCCCGGCGCCGCCCCGCTGAGCGCCCCGGAGGCACCACCCCGGGGCCGTCCGCCGCCCCTGCACGGGGCGTCGAGCGGACCCGTACGCGCCGTGGTCACGGGAGCGACACGATCACCGTCGCCCCGCCTCGCGCGCGCACCGCGCACGGGTAGGGTCGGACGGGACGGAGGGCCGGCGCCAGGCCGGGTCCGTCCGAGTGCAGGGAGGTGACAGCCGTGCCCGCCCACGACGACGAGCGCTACGCCGGCGCCGAGGTGAACGACCTGCGGCGCCGCCTGTCCGACATGACCGAGGAGGTGGGTGCGCTGCGCCGCCGCCTCGCCGAGTCGCCCCGCGGGGCCCGCGCGCTCGAGGACCGCCTCGCGCAGCTGCAGGCCGAGCTGGCCGGGGTCACCTCGCAGAACGAGCGCCTCGTGCAGACGCTGCGCGACGCCCGCGACCAGATCGTCACCCTCAAGGAGGAGGTCGACCGGCTGGCCCAGCCGCCGGCCGGCTTCGGCGTCTTCCTCGAGGGGCACGAGGACGGCACGGTCGACGTCTTCACCGGCGGGCGCAAGCTGCGGGTGACGGTCAGCCCGGCGGTCGAGCGCGACGAGCTGGTGCGCGGCCAGGAGGTCATGCTCAACGAGGCGATGAACGTCGTCGCGGCGCTCGGCTTCGAGCGCGTCGGCGAGGTCGTCATGCTCAAGGAGCTGCTGGCCGACGGCGAGCGCGCGCTCGTCATGGGGCACACCGACGAGGAGAAGGTCGTCCGCCTCGCCGAGCCCCTGCGCGACGAGCCGCTGCGCGCCGGCGAGGCGCTGCTGCTGGAGCCCCGCTCGGGCTACGTGTACGAGAAGGTGCCGCGGGCCGAGGTCGAGGAGCTCGTCCTCGAGGAGGTCCCCGACATCGACTACCGCCAGATCGGCGGCCTCGGCGGGCAGATCGAGCAGATCCGCGACGCGGTGGAGCTGCCGTACCTGCACCCGGACCTGTTCAAGGAGCACGAGCTGCGCCCGCCCAAGGGCGTCCTGCTCTACGGCCCGCCCGGCTGCGGCAAGACGCTCATCGCCAAGGCGGTCGCCAACTCGCTGGCGAAGAAGGTCGCCGAGGTCACCGGCAAGCCGCAGGGGAAGTCGTACTTCCTCAACATCAAGGGCCCGGAGCTGCTCAACAAGTACGTCGGCGAGACCGAGCGGCACATCCGCCTGGTGTTCCAGCGCGCCCGCGAGAAGGCCAGCGAGGGCACGCCGGTCATCGTGTTCTTCGACGAGATGGACTCGCTGTTCCGCACCCGCGGCTCGGGGGTCAGCTCCGACGTCGAGAACACCATCGTCCCGCAGCTGCTGTCGGAGATCGACGGCGTCGAGGGCCTCGAGAACGTCATCGTCATCGGCGCCTCGAACCGCGAGGACATGATCGACCCGGCGATCCTGCGCCCGGGCCGGCTCGACGTGAAGATCAAGATCGAGCGGCCCGACGCGGAGTCCGCGCGCGACATCTTCTCCAAGTACCTCAAGCCCTCGCTGCCGCTGCACCCGGACGACCTGGGCGAGCACGGCGGCGACCCGCGGGCCACGGTGCAGGCGATGATCCAGCGCACCGTCGAGCGGATGTACTCCGAGGTCGACGAGAACCGGTTCCTCGAGGTGACGTACGCCAACGGGGACAAGGAGGTCCTGTACTTCAAGGACTTCAACTCCGGCGCGATGATCCAGAACATCGTGGACCGGGCGAAGAAGATGGCCATCAAGGACTTCCTCGACCTGGGCCAGCGGGGCCTGCGCATCTCCCACCTGCTCGCGGCGTGCGTCGACGAGTTCAAGGAGAACGAGGACCTGCCCAACACGACGAACCCCGACGACTGGGCCCGGATCTCCGGCAAGAAGGGCGAGCGGATCGTCTACATCCGCACGCTCATCCAGGGCAAGCAGGGCACCGAGGCCGGGCGCTCGATCGACACGGTCGCCAACACGGGGCAGTACCTCTAGCCCCGTCCCCGTCCTCCCCGTCCTCCTCGTCCTCCTCGTCCTCACGGACCGCTCAGGACCGGCCCGGCCCCGCCGATGGGGCCGGTACCCGGGAGCGGCCCGGGGGACGAGGGGGACAAGATGCTGCACCTGCGCCGGCCGACGGGGCGCCTCGGGGCCGGGTCGGCGCGGACGACGGCCGTCGGCGCGGTCGGCGCGGTGCTGGCCGGCCTCTGCGCCGGCGTGCTGGTCACCGCTGCCCCCGCGGCGGCGGCCGCGGCGCCGGGGGAGCACTACTTCCTCACGGACTCGACCTCCCCGACGCCCGCGGTCGGCACCGTGCTCGCCACCGGCGGCCCGGGCGACGTCGTGCTCGTGGGGGACTGGGACGGCGACGGCAAGGACACGTTCGCCGTGCGCACCGGCGCGACGTACGCCCTGTCCCCGGCCCTGGGCGCGGCCCCCACGGCGCGGACCGCGCTCGGGCTGGTCACCGACCAGGCGCTCGTCGGCGACTGGGACGGCGACGGCAAGGACACCCTGGCCGTGCGCCGGGGCAACGTCGTGACCTCCGTGGACCGCCCGGGCGGGCCGGAGCGCTCGTACGCCTTCGGGCGCGCGAGCGACGTGCCGCTCGTCGGCGACTGGGACGGGGACGGGCGCGACTCCGTCGGGCTGCGCCGCGGGGCCACGTTCTTCCTCACCGGCGTGAACGGCGGCCGGGTGACGAGCACGTTCGCGTTCGGCCGGGCGTACTGGCCGGTGGTCGTGGGCGACTGGGACCGCGACGGGCGCGACACCCTCGGCGCGCGGCGCGGCGCGCAGTACCTGCTCACCGCCCGCCCCGGCGGCCCGGTGGCGAAGACCGTCACCTTCGGCACCGCGACCGACGCCGTGCTCGTGGGCGACTGGAACGGCGACGGGTACGACACCCTCGCCGCCCGCCGCCCCCGGGTCACCCTGCCCGGCACCGCGGCGCTGCGGGTCGGCACGCAGGTGCAGCCCGGCCTCTACCGCTCGGCCGTGGCGGCGGGCTCCGAGGCCTGCTGGTGGAACGCCTACCCCGGGCTCGACAGCTCGGCGGCCCCGGTGGCCGGGGACTACGTGGCGACCGCCGACGGCGAGCGCAGCGTCTACGCCGAGGTGCGCCGGGGCGACGCCCTCTTCGAGAGCGCCGGGTGCGCGCCCTGGGTGCAGGTGACCCCGCGCGACCTGCCCCGCCCGCAGGCGCTGGTCGACGGGCGCTGGCGGGTCGGCGTCGACGTGGCCCCGGGGACGTGGACCGTGGACGTGCCGGCCGGCTCGACGTGCGTGTGGGCGCGCGCCCGCGACTTCCGCTGGGACGAGGGGAGCGTGCTCGACGGGCGCGAGGAGCCCTCGACCGCGCACCGGGTGAGCGTCGTGCTCGCCTCCGGGGACGTCGCCGTGGCGTCCGTCGGGTGCGGCACCTGGACGCGCCGGGCGTGACCCGCGCGACGTAGGCTCGGCGCATGAGCGTCTGGCGCGTCATGGGGATCGAGACCGAGTACGGCGTCTCGGTGCCCGGCAACCCGACGGCCAACGCCATGCTCATCTCCAGCCAGGTCGTCAACGCGTACGCGGGCTTCTCCACCTCGCGCGCCCGGCGCGCCCGGTGGGACTTCGAGGAGGAGAACCCGCTGCGCGACGCGCGGGGGTTCGACCTCGCCCGCGAGAGCGCGGACCCGACGCAGCTCACCGACGAGGACCTCGGCCTCGCCAACGTCATCCTCACCAACGGCGCCCGGCTCTACGTCGACCACGCCCACCCCGAGTACTCCTCGCCCGAGGTCACCAACCCGCGCGACGCCGTGCTGTGGGACAAGGCCGGCGAGCGGGTCATGGCCCACGCCGCGCGCCTCGCGGCCGAGGTGCCCGGCACGCAGCCGATCCAGCTGCACAAGAACAACACCGACGGCAAGGGCGCGTCGTACGGCACCCACGAGAACTACCTCATGCGCCGCGAGACGCCGTTCGGCGAGATCGTGCGGCACCTGACGCCGTTCTTCGTCAGCCGGCAGGTCGTCACCGGCTCGGGCCGGGTGGGCACCGGCCAGGACGGGCGGGGCACGGGGTTCCAGCTGAGCCAGCGCGCGGACTTCTTCGAGGTCGAGGTGGGGCTGGAGACCACCCTCAAGCGGCCGATCATCAACACCCGCGACGAGCCGCACGCCAACGCCGAGCGCTACCGGCGCCTGCACGTCATCATCGGCGACGCCAACCTCGCCGAGGTCGCGACCTACCTCAAGGCCGGCACCACGGCGCTCGTCCTCGCCATGGTCGAGGACGGCTGGCTCGAGCAGGTGGACCTGTCGGTGGACCGGCCGGTGGGCGCCCTGCACGCGGTGAGCCACGACCCCTCGCTCGGCCCGGTCCTGCGCCTGCGCGACGGGCGCCGGCTCACCGCGGTGCAGCTGCAGATGGAGTACCTCGAGCAGGCCCGCAAGTACGTCGAGGACCGCTGGGGCGACGACGCCGACGACATGACCCGCGACGTGCTCGAGCGCTGGGAGTCGGTGCTGACCCGGCTGGAGAACGACCCCATGTCGCTCTCCCGCGAGCTGGACTGGGTCGCCAAGCTCGAGGTGCTCGAGGGCTACCGGCGCCGGGACCGCCTCGACTGGGACTCCTTCCGCCTCCAGCACGTCGACCTGCAGTACAGCGACGTGCGCGAGCGGGGCCTCTACAACCTGCTCGCCGCGAAGGGCCGCTTCGAGCGGGTCGTGACCGAGGCCGAGGTGGAGCGCGCGGTGTCCGAGCCGCCGGAGGACACCCGGGCCTACTTCCGCGGGCGCTGCCTCGCGCAGTACGGCGACGAGGTGGCCGCCGCGTCGTGGGACTCGGTGATCTTCGACCTGCCCGGGCGCGACTCGCTGCAGCGGGTGCCCACCCTGGAGCCGCTGCGCGGGACGAGGGCGCACGTGGGCGCGCTCCTCGAGCGCTCGGCCACCGCCGAGGACCTCGTGCGCGCCATCACCGGCTCCTGAGCGCGCCGGCGGCGGGGCCGGTCGCCGCCGTCGGCGGCGGGCGCTAGGTTCGCCGTACGGCGCGGCGGGCAGGGTCGCGCCGTCGAGGAGCACGAGGGGTGGGGGACATGCCGACGAGGGACACCGGCGGGCAGGCCCGCGGGCGCCGCAGCGAGGACGCGGCCGAGGTCGAGGAGGTCGCGACCGAGGAGGCCGGCGCCGCCGAGCGCGCCGAGCGCAAGGAGAAGCTCGACGAGGACATCGACGCGATCCTCGACGAGATCGACGAGACCCTCGAGGTCAACTCCGAGGAGTACGTGCGCAGCTTCGTCCAGAAGGGCGGGCAGTAGGGCGCGCCACCGCGCGCCACCGCCCCGGAGCACCACCGGCACGACCGCCGTACCGCCGCACGCCCGCCGACCGACCCCGAACGGGAGAGCCGTTGCCCATCGACCCCCACGGTCCCGGCGCCGCCGGGCGCCTGCCCGCGGCGTACCTCACGCCCGGCACGTCGTCCTTCGCCGAGCTGCTCGCCGCGACCGCGCCCGAGCTGCTGCCGGGGCGCCGGGCCGTGCCGGCCGGTGACCTGTCGGCCCTCGCCCCGCACGGCACGACGATCGTCGCGGTCGTCTTCCCGGGCGGGGTGCTCATGGCCGGCGACCGGCGGGCGACGATGGGCAACCTCATCGCCCAGCGCGACATCGAGAAGGTCTTCCACGCCGACGACCACTCGGCGGTCGGCATCGCCGGCACGGCGGGGCTCGCCGTCGAGATCGTCCGGCTGTTCCAGGTCGAGCTCGAGCACTACGAGAAGATGGAGGGCACGACGCTCTCCCTCGAGGGCAAGGCCAACCGGCTCTCGGCGATGATCCGGGGCAACCTCGGCATGGCGATGCAGGGGCTCGCGGTGCTGCCGCTGTTCGCCGGCTACGACCTCGAGACCGGCCAGGGCCGGGTCTACAGCTACGACGTGACCGGCGGGCGCTCGGAGGAGCACCGCTACCACTCGGTCGGGTCCGGCTCCCTGTTCGCCCGGGGCGCGCTGAAGAAGCTCCACCGCGACGACCTGTCGCCGGAGGACGCGGTGCGCGTGGCGGTGCAGGCGCTCTACGACGCCGCCGACGAGGACTCCGCGACCGGCGGGCCGGACGTGACCCGGCGCATCTTCCCGGTGGTCTCGCTCGTCACGGCCGAGGGCTACCGGCGCCTCACCGACGACGAGGTGGGCGCGCACGTGGAGGCCGTCCTCGCCCAGCGCATGGAGCACCCGGGCGGGCCGCCGGCGCCGCTGCGCTGACGCCCGGCCCCACCACCCGCAGCAGCACCCCCCAGCACCCCGTACGAGGAGCGCACCCCGGTGTCGATGCCGTTCTACGTCTCGCCCGAGCAGGTCATGAAGGACAAGGCGGACTACGCCCGCAAGGGCATCGCCCGCGGGCGCAGCGTCGTCGTCCTGGCCTCGGCCGACGGGATCCTCTTCGTCGCGGAGAACCCGAGCCGGGCGCTGCACAAGATCAGCGAGATCTACGACCGGATCGCCTTCGCGGCGGTCGGCAAGTACAACGAGTTCGAGAACCTGCGCCAGGCCGGGGTGCGCCTGGCGGACATGCGCGGCTACTCCTACGACCGGCGCGACGTCACCGGCCGCGGCCTGGCCAACGCGTACGCGCAGACGCTCGGCACCATCTTCACCGAGACCAACAAGCCGTACGAGGTGGAGCTCGTCGTCGCCGAGCTCGGCGCCACCCAGGACGAGGACCAGGTCTACCGCCTGACGTACGACGGGTCCGTGGCCGACGAGCACGGCTTCGTCGCCATGGGCGGGCAGGCCGAGCAGGTGGCGGCGCGCCTCGGCGAGCGCTTCCGCGAGGGGCTGGACCTCGCGGGCGCCCTGCGGCTCGCCGTCGAGGCGCTGGGGGCGGCGGGCGACGGCGGGGCCGCGCGCACGCTCACCGCCGCGCAGCTCGAGGTGGCGCTGCTCGACCGGTCCCGCCCGCGGCGCACCTTCCGCCGGCTCACGGGCGCGGTGCTGGAGCGGCTGCTCGGCGCGGACGCCCCGGCGGCGCAGGGCACCGCGCCCGACGACCCCGCCGCGCGGCCCGTGCCCGGCCCCACGGCGCTGGCGGGCGGGCCGTTCGAGCCCGCCGGGCCGGACGAGCCCGGCCGCGAGGGCGGCGAGGGCGGCGAGGGCGGGGACGGCGCCGCGCCGACCGGCCCGACCCCGCCGCCGCCCAGCCGCTGAGCGGCGGGCGGTCCGGGCGGTCCGGGCCGTCCGGGCGGTCCGGGCGGTCCGGGCCGTCCGGGCCGTCCGGGCGGTCCGGGCGGTCCGGGCGGTCGGCTGCCGCTCAGGGCTGCGGCGGGCGCGCCTCGTGGTGCCGGGCACCGCGGGTGCGCCGGTCCTCCTTCATCTCCGCCTCGTAGAGGTGCCGCCGGCCCTGCACGAGCTCCTCGCGGGCCGCGCGCTCGACGTCCTTGAACGCCGCGTAGTACGTCGCGTCGTAGTCCTCGACGACCTGGAAGGTCCAGCGCCCCTCGATGACGTTGCGCCCGACCACCTCCTGCTCCACGCGGTCGGCGAGCGCGTCGTGCCCGGCCTCGCGCAGCAGGTCGACCGCCTGCCCGCAGGTGAGGTCGGCGGTGCCGCTGAGGCGGTGGAACGCGTAGAGGTGCCCGCGGGCGACCTCGACGGCCTCGAGGGCCTCGGACAGCTTGCCGAGGGCCTCGACGGTGCGGTCGTCGACGCCCGGCGGGCGGCGGTGGGCCGCGTCGGGCCCCTGCGGCTCGGAGGGCAGCGCGGGCGCGGTGCCGGGGGTGGTGGCGGGGCTGGCGTCGGGGGCGGTGCGCGCGTCGGTCACGCGCCGGTCGTACCCCGGCGACGGCGCGTCCGCACGTCCCGGGCGCGGCGCCCCGGCGCAGGTCGTACGGTGTCGCCATGGACCGCCGCATCTTCGGCCTGGAGAACGAGTACGGCGTCACGTGCACGTTCCGCGGGCAGCGGCGGCTGTCCCCGGACGAGGTGGCGCGCTACCTCTTCCGCCGCGTCGTGTCGTGGGGGCGCAGCAGCAACGTCTTCCTGCGCAACGGGGCGCGGCTCTACCTCGACGTCGGCAGCCACCCGGAGTACGCCACGCCCGAGTGCGACGACGTCCGCGAGCTCGTCGTCCACGACAAGGCGGGGGAGCGGATCCTCGAGGGCCTGCTCGTCGACGCCGAGCGGCGCCTGCGCGAGGAGGGCATCGCCGGGGACGTCTACCTGTTCAAGAACAACACCGACTCGGCCGGCAACTCGTACGGCTGCCACGAGAACTACCTCGTGGGGCGCGGCGGCGAGTTCAGCCGGCTCGCCGACGTGCTCATCCCGTTCCTCGTCACCCGCCAGCTCGTGGCGGGCGCCGGCAAGGTGCTGCAGACCCCGCGCGGGGCGGTGTTCTGCCTGAGCCAGCGGGCCGAGCACATCTGGGAGGGCGTCTCCAGCGCCACGACCCGCTCCCGGCCGATCATCAACACCCGCGACGAGCCGCACGCGGACGCCGAGCGCTACCGGCGCCTGCACGTCATCGTCGGCGACTCGAACATGAGCGAGACGACGACGATGCTCAAGGTCGGCGCCACCGACCTCGTGCTGCGCATGGTCGAGGCCGGCGTCGTCATGCGCGACCTGACGCTGGAGAACCCGATCCGGGCGATCCGGGAGGTCAGCCACGACCTCACCGGCACGCGGAAGGTGCGCCTGGCCAACGGGCGGGAGGCCAGCGCGCTGGAGATCCAGGAGGAGTACCTCACCAAGGCGCGCGACTACGCCTCGCGCCGCGGCATCGACGAGGGCACGGTCAAGCAGGTGCTCGACCTGTGGGAGCGCACGCTGCACGCGGTGCGCACCGGCGACCTCGACCTCGTCGGGCGCGAGGTGGACTGGGTCATGAAGCACCAGCTCGTGGAGCGCTACCGCGCCAAGCACGCCCTGCCCCTGGCTTCGGCGCGGGTCGCCCACCTCGACCTCGCGTACCACGACATCCGCCGCGACCGCGGCCTGTACTACCTGCTGCAGCGCAAGGGCCTGGCCGAGCGCGTGGCGCACGACCTGTCCGTGTTCGAGGCGAAGTCGGTGCCGCCGCAGACCACCCGGGCGCGCCTGCGCGGGGAGTTCATCAAGCGGGCGCAGGAGAAGCGCCGCGACTTCACCGTCGACTGGGTGCACCTCAAGCTCAACGACCAGGCGCAGCGCACGGTCCTGTGCAAGGACCCGTTCCGGGCGGTCGACGAGCGCGTGGAGAAGCTCATCGCCAGCATGTGAGGCGCCCCGCCCGGACCGGCGGGTGCCCGGGGGAACCGTCCCGGGGCGCCGCTCGTCGGGCGGGGGGACCGCCGCGGGTTAGGCTCGCCCGGTCCGTCCCCCTCTGCTCCCGATGGATCCCGAGGTCCCCTCCGTGCCGTCCACCCTCCGGCGCGCGCGCCCGCTGGCCGCGCTCCTGCTCGTGCCCGCCCTGTCCCTCACCGCCCTCGCCGGCTGCGGCTCCGACGAGGACGACCAGGCGGGCGGCTCCACCTCCGAGGCCACCGCCACCGCGGGCTCCACGCCCGGTGCGACGCCGGGGGCCACCCCGTCCGCCGCGACCTGCGAGACGCAGGAGGCCGGCGCCGGCGGCGTCGAGGTGACCGGCGAGCCCGGCGCCAAGCCGGAGCTGACGCTGCCCGAGGGCGAGCCCGCGCCGACCACCCTGACCCGCCAGGTCCTCACCGAGGGCGACGGCGAGCCCGTCGAGAGCGGCGACCTGCTCGTCGCCGGCTACCTCGGCAAGACGTGGAAGGAGGGCACGGTCTTCGACAACTCGTACGACCGCGGCCAGCCCGCCGCGTTCCCCATCGGCGTCGGCCAGGTCATCCCCGGCTGGGACGCCTGCCTCGTCGGGCTCAACGCGGGCACCCGCACCGTGCTGACCATCCCGCCGGCGCAGGGCTACGGCGACCAGGCCCAGGGCGAGATCCCCGCCGGGTCCACCCTCGTCTTCGTCGTCGACGTCGTCGGCTCGGCGGGGGCCGACGCGGCCGGCGAGGCCGACGCGAGCCAGGAGGAGCTGCCCGCGCAGGGCCCGCAGGTCGAGGGCGAGCTCGGCCAGCGCCCGACGGTCACCGTGCCCGAGGGCACCGCCGAGCCGACCGAGCCCGGCCAGCAGGTCGTGGCCACCGGCAGCGGCGACCCGGTCGAGGCCGGCCAGCTCGTGGTCATGCAGTACGAGGTCGTCGACTGGACCGGCCAGCCGGTGGAGTCCACGTGGGAGACCGGCACCCCGTACGGCGGCCCGGTCGGCGTGCAGGGCCAGGGCTCGCCGTTCGACGGGTTGGTGGGCGTCCCCGTGGGCAGCAGGGTCCTGCTGACGATCCCGGCGCAGGGCGAGCAGACCCCGCCGTACGCCGTCGTCGTCGACGTCGTCGCGGCCTACTGACGCCCGCGCCGCCGGCGCACCACCCCACCCCCGACCCGAGAGAGGACACCGCATGTCGCAGCCCGGCCTGGAGAAGCCAGAGGTCGAGTTCCCCGGCGGCGACGCCCCCGAGGACCTGCAGATCACCGACCTCGTCGTCGGCGACGGCCCCGAGGCGGCGGCCGGCGCCACCGTGCTCGTGCACTACGTCGGCGTCGAGTTCGACACCGGCGAGGAGTTCGACGCGTCCTGGAACCGGGGCGAGGCGATCGAGTTCCCGCTGCGCGGGCTCATCAAGGGCTGGCAGGAGGGCATCCCCGGCATGCGCGTCGGCGGGCGCCGCCAGCTCGTCTGCCCGCCGCACCTCGCGTACGGCCCCTCCGGCGGCGGCCACCGCCTGTCCGGCAAGACGCTGGTCTTCGTCATCGACCTGCTCGCCGTGCGCTGACGCCGCACCAGCCCGCCGAGGGGCCCCCCGCCACCGCCGCGCGCGGGGCGGGGCGCCCCTCGGCGCACGGGGCCTAGCCCCTCAGCCGCGCGCAGGGCACCCGCACGGACCAGGTGCCGCCGGGGCTCAGCGGCCACAGCTGCACGGTGCGCTGGCGCGGCCGCTCGCACTGCTCCCGCCCCGCGGCGACGAGGTCCAGCCAGTCCGGCTCCGCGAGGCGGCGCGTCGGTACCGACGGCAGCGCCAGCAGCATCCCGGCGGCGAGGACGCCGGCCAGCCCGGTGGCCACCACGCGGGGCCAGCGGCGCGGGGGGCCCTCGCGCGGGGCCAGCCCAGCGTCGAGCCCGAGCACCGCGCCGCTGAGCACCAGCAGGCCGGCCGGGACGGCGTAGCGGGTGTGGAAGGCCACCTGCTCGACGACCTCGCGCGGGTCCTCCTTGTCGGGGGTCCAGTTCCACAGTGTGGCGAGCCAGAACACCGCCACCCCGACCGCGACGAGGAGCAGGGCGGGCGCCCGCCGCTCGCGGGCGGCGGGCCCCGGCAGCGCCAGGAGCGCGAGGCAGCCCAGCACCGGCAGGCCGGCGAGGACCAGGCTCAGCGGGGCCCGCTCGGCCAGGCCCACGAGCCGGTCGGGGTCGAAGGTCCACAGCGGCAGGAGCACCTGCAGCCCGAACAGCTCGGCCACCTCGACGGTGGACGGGCGCGGCACGTCCAGCCGGGAGCGCGGCTGAGCGAGCGTCACACCGAGCTGGACGGCGGCACCGACGAGCAGCGCCGCCGCGGGCCACAGGGCGTGCCCGGGCGCGCGCCCGCGCTCGGCGCGCAGGACGACGAGCACCACGAGCGGCGCCAGCAGGACCACGAGGATCTCGGTCAGGGCGCAGAGCAGCGCCACCACCGCCCAGCCGACCGCCGCCACGGGGCCGGAGGGCCGGTGGAGCAGCACCCAGGCAGCCGCCCACAGCGCCAGCCAGTGCAGGTTCGCCGCGCTCGCCAGGACCTCCACGCCCAGGACCGGGAGCAGGACCGGCAGCAGCGCGAGCCCGAGGCGCAGCGGCCGACTCTCCACCAGCGTCGACGACGCGGCGAGCACCACGGCCGCCGCGAGCCCCGCGAGCACGCAGGCGCCGGCGTTCATGCCCAGCGCGAACTTCTCCACGGGCAACCGCTCCACCGCGAGCGCGACGAACCTCGGTGCGAGGTGCAGCGAGCCCTGGTACGGCTGCAGCACGGCGTCCGTCCCGTCGAGCAGCGCGCGGGTGAGGAAGATGCGCCCGTCCTCCGCCCACAAGGTGGGCCGCACGTCGCGGCGCAGGCGCAGCCAGAGCAGCACGGCCACGAGGGCCCCCAGGGCGAGTGGCGCGACGACGCGCAGCGCCCCCCGTACGGCGCGGTCCACGGCCGGGATCGTAGGAGCGCTCCCGGCCCGTCTGCAGGGTCTTCGGGATCATGACCGGGACGTCCCGCCACGCCCGTTCGGCGCCCTTGCGCCCGGTGCGCCCCGGTCCCCGTGCGTCCCCCTGAGGGGCACCCCCAGGCGCCGCGGGCGCATGAGGGGCACCCTCAGCAGACTCGACCCTGCTGAGGGGCACCCCGAGGCGCCGCGGGCGCATGAGGGGCACCCTCAGCAGACTCGACTCTGCTGAGGGGCACCCCGAGGGGCCGGACCCGCCTGGGGGTGCCCCTCATGCAGCGCGCAGGGTCAGGACCGCGCCACCAGCAGCTGCGACGCAGCGAGCTCCCGGTAGAGCGGCGAGGTGCGGACGAGCTCCTCGTGCCGCCCGACGGCGACCACGCGGCCGGCGTCGAGGACGACGATCTGGTCGGCGTCGACGACGGTGGACAGCCGGTGCGCGACGACGACGAGCGTGCGGTCCGCGGCGACGGCGTCGACGGCCCCGCGCAGCGCGACCTCGTTGCGGGCGTCGAGGTTGCTCGTCGGCTCGTCGAGGAGCAGCAGCGGCGGGCGCGCGAGCAGGACGCGGGCGAGGGCGAGGCGCTGGCGCTCGCCGCCGGAGAGCATCACGCCGCCGTCGCCGACGGGGGCGTCGAGCCCGGCCGGGGTGCGGTGGGCGAGGTCGGCGAGGTTGACCTCGGCGAGCACCCGCACCAGGTCGGCGTCGGTGGCGCCCGGCGCGGCGAGCAGCAGGTTGTCGCGCAGGCTGCCGGCGAGGGCGGGGGCCTCCTGCTCGACGTACCCGGTGCGGGCGCGCAGCGCCGCCCGCGGCACCTCGCGCACGTCGACGCCCTCGAGGCGCACCGCGCCGGCCGTGGGGTCGTAGAAGCGCTCCACGAGCGCGAGGAGCGTCGACTTGCCCGAGCCGGAGGGCCCCACGAGCGCGGTGCGGGTGCCGCGCGGCACGGCGAAGGACACGGCGTGCAGCACCGGGACGCCCTCCTCGTACGCGAACGACACGCCGTCGAGCTCGAGCACGGGCGCCCCGGGCACCGGCGGGGGAGCCGCGGCGGGGTCGCCGTCGGTCTCGCGGGGCAGCGCCCGCACCTCCTCGATCCGCCCGAGCGCGCCGAGGCCCGTCTGCAGCGTCGCGAAGGCGCGCAGGGCCTGCGCCAGCGGCAGGACGAGCAGGAAGAGGTAGAGGACGAACGCCACGAGCTCTCCCACCCCGAGCGCCCCGCTCGCGACCCGGGCGCCGCCGAGCGCCAGCACGAGCAGGAACGAGCCCTGGGTGGCCAGCGCCATCGCGGGGGCGACGAGCGCCTCGAGGCGCGCGACGCGCAGCGAGGCCCCGTACGCCGCCTCGGCGCTGCGCCCGACGGCGGCCACCTCCCGCTCCTCCGCGCCGCTGGCCCGGATCGTGCGGACCCCGCGCAGGGCGCGGGTCACGGCGGCGGTCATGTCTCCGACCCGCTCCTGCACCACGCGCGAGAGCGCCCGCAGCCGCCGCGCCGCCGTGGCGACGACCCCGGCGCCCGCGGCGACGGCGGCGACGGTGACCGCGAGCAGCAGCGGGTCGATGAGCAGCATCGCGACGAGGGCGCCCGCGACCACGACGACGCCGCTGAGCGCCTCCACCGCCCCCGAGGTGATGACGGCCCGCAGCTGCGTGGTGTCCGCGCCGAGGCGCGAGACGAGGTCGCCGCCGGCGCGCCGGTCGTACTCGACGACGGGCAGGCGCAGCAGGTGCTCGGCGAGGCCGCGGCGCGCGGTGAGCACCACGCCCTCCCCGGTGCGCTGCAGGAGGTACTGCTGCGCCGAGGACACGACCGCGGTGCCCAGCATGAGCACGACGAGCAGCGCGACGGCCCCGCCGACGGCCCGGCCGGCTCCGACGCCGTCGAGCACCCGCTGCACGAGCAGGGGCTGGGCCAGGGCCGCGGCCGAGCCGACGAGGGCGAGCAGGACCGCGAGCGCGAGGGCGGCCCGGTGCTCGCGCAGGTAGGGCAGCAGGGCCCGCAGCCCGGGGGAGGGGGGCGGCGCCGGGGCGCTCACCCCAGGAGCCCGGCGGCGTGCCGCCCCGCGGCGGCCGAGGCCAGGAAGCACGCGCGGTCCGCGTCGAGCGAGCGTCCCATGCTCGACAGGCGCACCGGCGCCGCGCGCAGCGCCGGCTCGAGCCCGCCCACGGGCACCTCGACGAGCCGGTGGCGCCCGGCCAGCACCTCCGCGTCGCGGCGCACCCGGGCCCCGAACGGGCCGTCGAGCACGGGCACCGGCACGTCGGCGGCGGCGAGCGCGACCCGCCCGTACGCGGTGAGGCTGTGGTGGGACACCCCGCGGTGCCGCTCGCGGGGGTCGGCGTCGGACACGCGCAGGGCGGCGACCGGCCGGCCGTCGAGCGCCGCGACCGCGTTGACGGCCTCGCCGGCCGCCACGCCCGAGAAGCCCCAGCGGGTGCCCGTGCCGAGGTTGCCCGGCCCCTGCGCCACCACGGCGACGTCAGCCCCGAGCACGTGCCGCGCCGCGAGCAGCCCGGTGTGCAGGGTCACCGCCTCGAGGTCGCCGCCGAACGCCTGCCCCACGGTGACCGAGCCCGCCAGCCAGCCCGCGTCGCGCAGGGCGGCCACGGTGCGGCTGAACCACAGGGGCAGGGCGCCGCCGTCGGTCATGACGTACGCCGCCCGCGCCCCCGGCCGGTCCGCGCGCAGGCCCGCGAGCACCGCCGGCAGGGCGGAGTGCAGGTCCGCGACGACCACCGGCATCGCCTCGAGGTCGTCGGCCGCCTCGAGCAGCCCGTGGTGCTCGGAGTCCTGCTCGTCGACGCCGAGGACGGTGGCCTGCAGCGGCGTGTAGCGGGCCTTGACCAGGTGCCCGGGGCCCGGCGGCGGGTCGGCGGGCAGCCGGTCGGGCAGCGCCACCACCTGCGCGACGCCGCCCGTGCCGAGGCCCATCTCCAGCGCGGTGGCGTTGAGCAGCACCCGGTCGCCGGGCTCCGGCGTGCCCACGAGGGGCGGGTGCGCGAGGGCGCGCACCTCCCGGCCCCCGACGTCGACCACGAGCTCGAGCGACCCGCGCCAGGCGCGGCCGGTCGACACCACCGTCCCGGAGCGCCACCTCACCACGCCGGGAACGCTACCGGCGGCAGGTAGGTTGAGGGCCGGCGGAAGGAGGTGGCGGGGCGTGTCCAAGGCGAAGACCGAGCGGCTGCTCAACCTCGTCATCTGCCTGCTCGCGGCGCCGCGCTACCTCTCCCGCGAGGAGATCCGCCGCGCCGTCCCCGGCTACGCCGAGGCGCAGGAGGCCTTCGAGCGCACCTTCGAGCGCGACAAGGACGAGCTGCGCGAGATGGGCGTGCCCGTCGAGACGGGCAGCAACAGCGCCTGGTTCGAGGACGAGGTCGGCTACCGGATCCGGCGCGACGCGTACGCGCTGCCGGAGGTCTCCTTCGCCCCGGACGAGATGGCGGTGCTCGGCCTGGCCGCCCGCGCCTGGCAGCAGGCCTCGCTGGCCGGGGCCGCGTCGAGCGCCCTGCTCAAGCTGCGCGCCGACGGGGTCGACCCGGACGAGATCGCGATCGCGGGCATCGAGCCGCGCGTCGACGCCGCCGAGGCCGCCTTCGGCCCGCTGTGGGAGGCCGTGCGCGACCGGCGGGCGGTGCGGTTCGACTACCGCCGCCCGGGCTCGGGGTCCTCGCCCCGCAGCGTCGAGCCGTGGGGCGTCGTCTCCTGGCACGGGCGGTGGTACCTCGTCGGCCACGACCGCGACCGCGGCGCCGCGCGCGTCTTCCGCCTCAGCCGCATCACCGGCCCGGTCAAGGGCGTCGGCCCCGCGGGCGCGGTCGTCGTGCCCGAGGGCGTCGACGTGCGCCGCGAGGTCGCCCGGGCCAACGAGGTGCCGGTGAGCGGCACGGCCACGGTCCGGGCCCGCACCGGCGCCGCGGGGTTCCTGCGGCGCCAGGCCACGGCGGCACGCCCCGACGGCGACGGCTGGGACGTCCTGGAGGTGCCGTACGCCGACGCGGGGCACCTCGCCGACGCCGTGTGCGGCCTCGGCGCGGCGGTCGTCGTCCTCGACCCGCCCGAGGCGCGCGAGGCCGTCGTACGGCGCCTGCGCGGCGTGCTCGAGCGGCCGACGGCGGCGGGGGAGGGGGCGGCGTGAGCCGGGCCGGCACCGGGGCCTCCGAGCGGCTGGCGCGCCTGCTCGCCCTCGTCCCGTACCTCACCGCGCGGCCCGGCGCCCGGGTCGAGGACGTCGCGCGGACGTTCGGCATCACCGAGGCGCGCCTGCTGGAGGACCTGCAGCTGCTCTTCGTCTGCGGGCTGCCCGGGCACCTGCCCGACGACCTCATCGAGGCGTCCTTCGAGGGCGGCTACATCCACGTCTCCAACGCCGACACCATCGCGCGCCCGCTGCGCCTCGGCGCCGACGAGGCGGCCGCGCTGCTCGTCGGGCTGCGCACCCTCGCCGACGCGCTCGGCGAGGCGGGGCCCGGCGGGCCCGGCGGCACGGGCGACGGGGGGCGCGCGCTGGTGGACCGCGACGCGCTCGACCGCACCGTCGCCAAGCTCGAGCGCGCCGCGGGCGACGCCGCCGCCCTCGCCGCGCACGTGGCGGTGGCCGTGGAGACCGACGACGACGTCGTGCCCGAGGTGCGCCGGGCGCTCGCCGGGGGGCGGCGCCTGCACCTGAGCTACTACGTGCCCGGCCGCGACGAGACGACCGAGCGGGACGTCGAGCCGATGCGCCTGCTCATCGTCGAGGGCAGGGCGTACCTCGAGGCCTGGTGCCGCCGCGCCGACGGGGTGCGCCTCTTCCGCCTCGACCGCGTGCAGGGGCTGCGCGTGCTCGACGAGCCGGCCCGCGTGCCCGAGCACGCCGAGCCGCGCGACGTGGGCGAGGGGCTGTTCCAGCCGTCCGAGGCCGACACCGTCGTGACCCTCGAGCTCGACCCGCCGGCGCGCTGGGTCGCGGAGTACTACCCGTGCGACTCCGTGGTGGAGCTGGGGGAGGGGCGCCTGCAGGTGCGCCTGCGCACCCCCGACCCGCGCTGGGTGGGCCGGCTCGCGCTGCGCCTCGGCGGGCAGGGGCGGGTCGTCGACCCGCCGGGGCTCGCCGAGGACGTGCGCCGCGAGGCCCGCGCCGCGCTCGACGCGTACGCCTGAGCGGGCCGCCGCGAGCGCACGGCCCGGGCCCTGCGGCCTGCTCCGCCCGGGTGGTCCCAGCACGTCCGGCAACTGGTCGTCAAGCCCGCGCGGGACCCTGCCGAGGACAGGTGGGACGCCAACCAGGGGCGTCCACCCCGGAGGGAACCGACATGACGACGATCAAGGCCTCCTGCCCCACGTGCGGCGACGTGGAGCTGACCCCCACGCAGCTGCGCCTCGTCGTGGCGAACGTGACCGAGCGCTCCTTCTACTCGTTCCACTGCGCCAAGTGCACCAGCGAGGTCCGCAAGCCGGCCGACGAGGAGATCGTCGCGCTGCTCGTCTCCGGCGGCGTGCGCGCCGAGCGCTGGACCATCCCCGCCGAGGCCCTCGAGGTCCGCGCCGGCGACCGCATCTCGTACGACGACGTGCTCGACTTCGCGCTCGCCCTGGACCGCGTGGACACCCTCACGGCGCTGCTCACCCCCAGCTCCGGCGCCTGAGGCGGCCCGTTCGCGGGACGTCCACCGCGCCGACACCGCCACGACGCACCCGGACGGCGTAGAGTGCGTCACGTCCCCTACGAGTGAGGTCGTCCCATGCCCAACCTCGGCGCCCCCGAGCTCCTGATCATCCTCGTCGTGCTGGTGTTCCTCTTCGGTGCCAAGCGCCTGCCCGACATGTCGCGCAGCGTCGCCCGCTCGATGAAGATCTTCAAGACCGAGGTCAAGGAGATGCGCGAGGAGGACAAGCCGGCGCACCCGACCCAGACGTCGCAGACCGACCAGGTCCGCTACGACGCCCGCCCGCTCGAGGGCCGCGTGGAGAGCGCCGCGGACCGCCAGCAGCAGAGCGCCCGCCAGACGCACGGCGACATCTGAGCCCGACCCCCGCTCGCGCCCTGCCCGGCACCCGGGCAGGGCACGCGCCGTCCGGGCCACGCCCGGCGGCCCCGGCTGACGGAGCACGATGACGGACACCACCGAGCGGTCGGGGCTGGGCACGGCCCCGGACCCCGACGACGAGGGGCGCATGCCCCTCATGGAGCACCTGCGGGAGCTCCGGCGGCGCCTCACGCGCGCCGTCCTGGCCTTCGCCGTGGTGACGGTCGCCTGCTTCTTCTTCTACTCCGAGCTCTTCGCGCTCATCGCCGGGCCGTTCAACACGATCAAGGACCAGTACGCCGAGCAGGGCGCCACCGTCACGCTGAACTTCCAGGGCATCGCGGACCCGTTCAGCTACGCGCTGAAGATCTGCTGCCTCGCGGGGCTGTTCCTGTCGAGCCCGGTGTGGTTCTACCAGCTGTGGGCCTTCATCAACCCGGGCCTGCACAAGAACGAGCGCCGCTGGGGCCTGGCCTTCGTCTTCAGCGCCGCGCCGCTGTTCATCGGCGGCGCCGTCGTGGCGTACGTCTTCCTGCCCAAGGGCTTCGACCTGCTCATCGGCTTCAACCCGACCCCGCAGGACGTCGCGAACATCATCGGCTTCGACCGCTACCTGGCGTTCGTGACCCGGATGTTCATCGTCTTCGGCGTCGCGTTCGTGCTGCCGGTCTTCGTCGTCGCGCTCAACCTCGTGCAGATCGTCTCCGCGCGGGCGCTGCTCGGCGCCTGGCGCCCCGTCGTCCTCGGCTCGTTCGTCTTCGCGGCGGTGGCGACGCCGTCCGGCGACCCGGTCACGCTCTGCGCGCTGGCGCTGCCGATGCTCGTCCTCTACTTCATCGCCACCGGCATCTGCTTCCTGCTCGACCGCCGGCGCAAGCACCAGCTCATCGACGGCGTCGACTACTCCGAGCTGGCCGACGACGAGGCCGCGCCCATGCCGGCGCCCTCGCGCGAGCCGCGCTCGCGCTACGACGACGACGACCTGCTCTGAGCCCGGCGCGCCGCCCCGGCGGGTCGCCCTCCTGACCGGGGGCGCCGCGGGGAGCGGGCGCGCCGCGCGGCTCCTGACCCCGGTGCTGGCGCGCCTGCGCGCCGCGGGCGTCGCCGTGGTCCCCGTCGGCGGGCCCGGCCCGCTCTCGGCCGAGCGCCAGCTGCGGGAGGCCCTGCGCCACGGCGTCGACGCGGTCGTCGCGCTCGGCGGGGACGGCACGGTGCACCTCGCGCTGCAGCAGGTGGCTGCCACCCCGGTCCGGCTCGGGGTCGTGCCCGCCGGCTCCGGCGACGACGTGGCCCGCTCGCTCGGCCTGCCCCGCGACGCGGACGCCGCGCTGGACGCCGTCCTCGCCGGGCACTGGTCGCCGGTCGACGCCGGGCTCCTCGACGCGCCCGGCGGCGAGCGCTGGTTCCTCTCCGTCCTCTGCGCCGGCTACGACGCGGTGGTCGCCGAGCGCGCCCGCGCGCTGCGCCGCCCGCGCGGCCCCGCGCGCTACCCCGCCGCCGCCGTCGCCGCCCTGCCCGCGCTGCGGGCGCGCCCGTACCGGCTGGTCCTCGACGGGCGCGAGGTGCAGGAGGAGGCCGTGCTGCTCGCGGTGGGCAGCGGCAGCACGTACGGCGGGGGGCTGCGGATCTGCCCGGGCGCCGACCCGCACGACGGCCTGCTCGACGTGGTGCTCGTGCGCCCGCTCGCCGTGCCGCGGCTCGCGGCGCTGCTGCCGCGGATCTACGCCGGGAGCCACCTCGGGCACCCGGCGGTCGTCGCGCACCGTGCGCGGGTCGTGCGCGTGGAGCCGGCCGGCGCGGGCAGGGGCCCGGCATGCGCAGCGAGGGGGACGAGGGCGGCACCGCCGGGGGCCTGGGCGGACGGGGAGCCGGTCGCTCCGCTGCCGGTGACGGTGCGGGCGGTGCCCGGCGCCGTGCGCGTCCTCGGGGCGCCGGGACCGCGCCACGTAGCATCGAGGGCATGACCACTCCCGCCGAGCGGTTCGCCCAGGCACGCGAACGGGCCCGCCGGCAGCAGCGGGAGAGCCGCAGCGAGCTCACCCGGTTCCGCCAGGACTACCCCTTCGGCCTCGACGACTTCCAGGTGCGCGCCTGCGAGGCGCTCGAGGGCGGGCACGGCGTGCTCGTCGCCGCCCCCACCGGCTCCGGCAAGACCGTCGTCGGCGAGTTCGCCGTGCACCTCGCGCTGGCCGCGGGCCAGAAGTGCTTCTACACCACGCCGATCAAGGCGCTGTCGAACCAGAAGTACGCCGACCTCGTCCGCCGCTACGGCAGCGACCGGGTCGGCCTGCTCACCGGCGACAACACGATCAACGGCGAGGCGCCGGTCGTCGTCATGACGACCGAGGTGCTGCGCAACATGCTCTACGCGGGCTCGCACACCCTGTCCGGGCTCGGGTTCGTCGTCATGGACGAGGTGCACTACCTCGCGGACCGCTTCCGCGGCGGCGTGTGGGAGGAGGTGATCATCCACCTGCCGGACGGGGTGCGGCTGGTCTCCCTCTCCGCGACCGTCAGCAACGCCGAGGAGTTCGGCGACTGGCTGCAGACCGTGCGCGGCGACACGACCGTCGTGCTCGAGGAGCACCGCCCGGTCCCGCTCTGGCAGCACGTCCTCGTCGGCCAACGCCTCTACGACCTCTTCGTCACCGAGGACCAGGAGGCGCCGCCCGACGGCGACGGGCCGCGCACGAAGCTGCACGTCAACCCCGAGCTGGTGCGCCTGGCCCGCGACGAGGACCGCTTCGGCGGGCGCGACAGCCGCCGGCGCCACGGCGGGCGGCGGCCGGCGACGTACCAGCGCCCGAGCCGGGTCGACGTGGTGAACCGGCTCGACGCCGAGGGCCTGCTGCCCGCGATCACCTTCATCTTCAGCCGCGCCGGCTGCCAGGACGCCGTGCGGCAGTGCCTGGCGGCGGGCCTGCGCCTCACCACCCAGGCCGAGCGGCTGGAGATCCGCTCCATCGTCGAGCAGCGCACCGCCGACATCCCCGACCAGGACCTCGCGGTCCTGGGCTACCACGACTGGCTCGACGGGCTCGAGCGCGGCATCGCCGCGCACCACGCGGGCCTGCTGCCGACCTTCAAGGAGGTCGTCGAGCACCTCTTCGCCCGCGGCCTCGTGCGCGCGGTCTTCGCCACCGAGACCCTGGCGCTGGGCATCAACATGCCCGCCCGCTCGGTCGTGCTGGAGCGGCTCGTCAAGTGGAACGGCGAGGCGCACGTCGACGTGACGCCGGGGGAGTACACCCAGCTCACCGGGCGCGCCGGCCGGCGCGGCATCGACGTCGAGGGGCACGCGGTCGTCCTGTGGCAGCAGGGCATGGACCCGCGCGCGGTCGCCGGCCTGGCCTCCACGCGCACGTACCCGCTGCGCTCGAGCTTCCGGCCCTCGTACAACATGGCCGTCAACCTCGTCGGCAGCGTCGGGCAGGCCACCGCCCGCGAGCTGCTCGAGGCGTCGTTCGCGCAGTTCCAGGCCGACCGCGCCGTCGTCGGCCTCGCCCGGCAGGTGCGCCGCAACGAGGAGGCGCTCGAGGGCTACCGCGAGGCCATGACGTGCCACCTCGGCGACTTCGAGGAGTACGCCGGCCTGCGCCGGGCGATCAAGGAGCGCGAGGCCGGGCTGTCCCGCGAGAACGCGGCCGACCGGCGGGCCCAGGCCGCGGCCAGCGTCGAGGCCCTGCGCCCCGGCGACGTCATCCGCGTGCCCACCGGGCGCCGCGCCGGGCTCGCCGTGGTCCTGGAGACCACCACCGGCGGCCTCGACGGGCCGCGCCCGACCGTGCTCACCGCGGACCGCCAGGTCAAGACGCTGTCGATGGTCGACTTCCCCTCGCCCGTCATGGCGCTGGACCGCGTACGGGTCCCCAAGGCCTTCAACGCGCGCAACCCGCAGCACCGGCGCGACCTGGCCTCGACCATGCGGGCCACCGGCCTCGACCACGACGAGACGCGCCCGCGCAAGCAGCGCTCGGCCGCCGCGGACGACCCGGAGCTGGCGCGGCTGCGGCGCCTGCTGCGCCAGCACCCCTGCCACGGCTGCGACGAGCGCGAGGACCACGCGCGCTGGGCCGAGCGGCACGCGAAGCTGCTGCGCGACACCGAGGGGCTGCGGCGCCGGGTCGCCGGGCGCACCGGCACCATCGCCCGCACCTTCGACCGGGTCTGCGCCCTGCTCGCCGAGCTCGGCTACCTCGCGCCCGAGGGCGACGCGCTCGTGGTCACCGACGAGGGCCGCCGGCTCGGCCGGCTCTACAGCGAGCTCGACCTGCTCACCGCCGAGTGCCTGCGCACCGGCGTCTGGGAGGACCTCGACCCCGCCGAGCTCGCCTCCTGCGTCGCCACCCTCGTGTACGAGTCGCGCTCCAGCGAGGACGGCACCGTCGCGCGGGTCCCGCGGGGCCGGGTCGAGCAGGCGCTCACCCGCATGCGCGACCTGTGGTTCGCCCTCGAGGCGCGGGAGAGGGCGCACCGGCTGGACTTCCTGCGCGAGCCCGACCTCGGCTTCTCGTGGGCCGCCTGGCGCTGGGCCTCCGGGCACCGGCTCGAGGAGGTCCTCTCCGACGCGGACCTGCAGGCCGGCGACTTCGTGCGCTGGTGCAAGCAGCTCATCGACCTGCTCGGCCAGGTCGCGACCGCCGCCCCGGAGGGCTCCCGGGTCCGCCGCACCGCCCAGGAGGCCGTCGACGCGGTGCGCCGCGGCGTCGTCGCGTACTCCTCCGTGTCCTGACCCCGCCCCCGGCCGCGACCCTGCGGCCGCCGGGGATCAGGCCGCGGCCCGCTGCAGCGCCGCGAGGACGCGCTCGACGCTGGACCCGACGCCCCACCGGTCGACGAGCTCGACGAGCCGCTCGGGGTCGGCGGGCTCGCGGGGCAGCCGCGCGTCGTGCGCCGGCACGGCGAGGGCCGTCGCGACCCGCACGACCGTCGGCGCGACCGCGAGGTAGTCCCGGGCCGCCGCGAGCTTGCGCCCCGCGGCGGCCGGCAGGGCCGGGTCGCCGGCGTCCACCGCGGCCAGCAGGGCGTCGAGGGTGCCGTACTGCCTCACCAGCTGGGCGGCGGTCTTGTCGCCGACGCCCTTGACCCCGGGCAGGCCGTCGGAGGGGTCGCCGCGCAGGACGGCGTAGTCGGCGTACGCCCGCCCCGGGATCCCGTACTTCTCCCGCACCGCCCGCTCGTCGACGACCTCGTGCCTGCCGACGCCGCGGGCGGTGTAGAGGACGCGCACCCGGCGGGCGTCGTCGACGAGCTGGAAGAGGTCGCGGTCGCCGGTGACGACGTCGACCGGCGTCGTCGCGGTGGTGGCGAGGGTGCCGATGACGTCGTCGGCCTCGTAGCCGGCCACCCCGACCCGCGCGATCCCCAACGCGTCGAGCAGGTCGAAGATGACGGGCACCTGCGGCACGAGGGTGTCGGGCACGGTCTCCCCGGCGAGCTCCGGGTCCGCGTCGGCGGCGACCCGGTGCGCCTTGTACGACGGCAGCGCGGCCACCCGGAACGCCGGGCGCCAGTCCTCGTCGGTGCAGGCCACGAGGTGCGTCGGGGTGCGGTCGGTGACCAGCCGGGCCACGAAGTCGAGCAGCCCGCGCACCGCGTTGACGGGCGTGCCGTCCGGCGCCGTGAGCGACTCGGGCACCCCGAAGTACGCGCGGAAGTAGAGCGAGGCGGTGTCCAGGAGCATGAGGCGCTCGTCGCGGGGCGGCACGGGCCGCAGCATGCCACCCCGCCGCTCGCGCAGGGGGCTGTCGGGAGGCCGCACTAGGGTGGCCGCCATGACGCAAGCCATCCCCGCCGAGCGGCTGCGCCGCGCCCAGGAGGCCACCGCCGCCGCCGGCACCGACGCCCTGCTCGTCTCGCCGGGGCCGGACCTGCGCTACCTCACGGGCTACGACGCGCTGCCGCTGGAGCGGCTCACCTGCCTCGTGCTGCCGGCCGAGGGCGACCCCCGCCTCGTCGTGCCCCGGCTCGAGGAGCCGGCCGCGCTGGCCTCGCCGGTCGCGGCGCTGGGGCTGCAGACGGTGGCGTGGGACGAGACCGACGACCCGTACGCGCTCGTCGCCTCCCTGCTGCCGGGCGCCCGCCGGGTCCGGGTGGACAACCACATGTGGGCCGAGAAGGTGCTGCGCCTCGCCGCGGCCATGCCCGAGGCCGAGCAGGGGCTCGCCGGGCACGTCCTCGGCCCGCTGCGCATGCGCAAGGACGCCGCCGAGGTCGCGGCGCTGCGCGAGGCGGGCGCCGCCATCGACCGGGTGCACCGCCGGGTGCCGGAGTGGCTGCGGGCGGGGCGCACCGAGCGCGAGGTGGGCGCCGACATCGCCGCGGCGATCGTCGAGGAGGGGCACGCGCGGGTCGACTTCGTCATCGTCGCCTCCGGCCCGAACGGCGCCAGCCCGCACCACGAGCTCTCCGACCGGGTGATCGAGCAGGGCGACGCCGTGGTGGTGGACATCGGCGGCACGACGCCCGCGGGCTACTGCTCGGACTCCACCCGCTGCTACTCCGTCGGCGAGCCGCCGGCGGGCTACCGGGAGTCGTACGACGTCCTGCTCGCCGCGCAGGTGGCGGCGTGCGAGGCGGTGCGCCCCGGCGTGAGCGCCGAGGCGGTCGACGCGGCGGCGCGCGACGTCATCGCGGACGCGGGCTACGGCGCGCGGTTCATCCACCGCACCGGGCACGGCATCGGCCTCGAGACGCACGAGGAGCCGTACGTGGTGGCCGGCAACGCCCTCCCGCTCGAGCCCGGGATGGCGTTCTCGGTGGAGCCGGGCATCTACTTGCCGGGACGGCACGGCGCGCGCATCGAGGACATCCTCGTGTGCGGCGAGGACGCGGGGGAGCGCCTCAACCTCACCGACCGCGCGCTCGTCGTCGTCTGAGCGGGCGGGTCCGGAGGAGCCGCGCGTGGAGGACATCGACCGGCAGATCGTGCGGCTGCTCGCGCGCGACGGCCGGATGAGCTGGACGGACCTCGGCCGGGCGACCGGCCTGTCGACCTCGGCGGCGCAGCAGCGCGTGCGCCGGCTCGAGCAGCGGGGGGTCCTCACGGGCTACGCCGCGGTCGTCGACGCCGAGGCGGTGGGCCTTCCGCTCACCGCGTTCATCTCGCTGACCCCCATCGACCCCAGCGCGCCCGACGACGCGCCGGAGCGGCTCGCCGGGCTGCCCGAGGTCGAGGCCTGCCACAGCGTCGCCGGGCAGGAGAGCTACATCCTCAAGGTCCGGGTCGCCTCGCCGGGCGCGCTGGAGTCGCTGCTGGCGACGATCCGGGCGCGCGCCGGGGTCTCGACCCGCACGACGATCGTGCTCAGCACGCCGTACGAGGCGCGCCCGCCGGAGGTCTAGGCAGGGCGCCGTGACCGCCCCGTGTCGTGCCGGCGACGCGCCGGTGTCGCCGCACGGCATACTGGGGATGAGACGTGCACCACAGTGGAACGCGCAGCACCCTCCGCCCACCCCCGGCCGGAGGTTCCGGACCCCCCTCCCCGGAGAGCGTGATGACTCGCGACGGCTACTGCTGGGACTGCGCCCGCGTCCGCGGGCGGGCCCCCGAGGCCAACGACTTCGCGAAGCTGTGCCACCGCGACGGCAACATCGCCGTCCCGTGCCTCGGCTGCGCGGAGGTCGTCTGGGTCGACCACCGCGGACGCCGCGTCGAGGGCACCGGCGTGCCCGTCGAGGCGGCCCGTCCCGTGCCGGCCCCCCGGCTCGCGGAGCGGCGCGCGGGGTGACGACCGCGGCCCCCGCCGCCCCCCTCCCCGCCCGCCCTCGGCGCCCCGTCCTGCGCGGGTGCCCGCCCGTGCCCCAGCCGGCTCAGCCCGCGGTGGGCGTGTGCTCGCGCCACCACCGCTGCCCCTGCTCGGGCAGGGTGTGGATGGGGTCGTAGAAGGCGTACCGCCGGGTCAGCGCCTCGACGTCGTCGGCCTCGATCCCGGTGCGGTAGTTCTTGGTCCAGTACGAGATGCCGCGCTCGCGGTCGTACTCCTCGACCTGGTGCACCCAGCGCTTGCCGACGAACGGCACGTCGCAGACGATCCGCGGCGTCGCGTACCCGGGCAGGTAGCCCATGACCGCGTGCTGCAGGTGCTGCGCGTGCGCGACGGAGACGCGCCAGTGCTCGCTGTTGGGGATCATGTCGCAGAGGTAGAAGTAGTACGGCAGGACGTTCGCCTCGCCCTGCAGCGCGAAGCACAGGTCGAGCAGGTCCTCCGGGGTGGCGTTGACGCCCTCCATGAGCACGCCCTGGTTGCGCACGTCGCGCACGCCGACCTCGAGCGCGGTGCGGGCCGCGCGGGCAACGAGGGGGGTCACCGAGTTGACGTGGTTGACGTGCGTGTGGATCGCGAGGTTGACCCCCCGGCGGTGCGCGGTGCGGGCCACCCGCTCGAGCCCCTCGACGACGCTGTCCTGCAGCCAGTGCTGCGGCAGGCCCATGAGCGCCTTCGTCGCCAGGCGCACGTCGCGCACCGACTCGACGTCGAGCAGGCGCATGAGGAACGACTCGAGCTGGCGCCACGGCATGTTCGCGACGTCGCCGCCGGAGACCACCACGTCGCGCACCCCGGGCGTGCGGCGCAGGTAGTCGATCATCGCGTCGGCCCGGTCCACCGGCTTGAGGCTCAGCCGGAGCTTGTCGACCTGCGGCGTCGAGGTGCCGACGAGGTCCATCCGGGTGCAGTGCCCGCAGTACTGCGGGCACGTCGGCAGCATCTCGGCCAGCACCTTGGTGGGGTAGCGGTGCGTGAGCCCCTCGACCACCCACATGTCGTGCTCGTGCAGCGAGTCGCGCGAGGCGTGCGGGTGCGAGGGCCAGTCGGTGCGCCGGTCGGACAGGACCGGGAGCATGTAGCGGCGCACCGGGTCGGCGAGGAACGCCTCGGTCCAGTCCGCGGCGCCCGCCGGGACCATCGTGTTGAGCATCTGCGGCGGCAGCAGCATCGACATGGTCGCGCGCTCGGCCTGGTCGCGCGCGAGGTCCTCGTAGAACCGCTCGTCGAGCAGGTCGCCCATGACCGCCCGCAGCTGCTTCGCGTTCTTCACGCAGTGCGCGCGCTGCCACTGCGCGGACTCCCACTGCTCGCGGGTGACCCCCCGCCAGCCCGGCAGCCGGGTCCAGTCGGGCTCGACGAGCTCGCGCCGGGCGTAGGCGTACGGCTGCCCGGCCGCAGCCCGCAGCGGGGGGGCCGTGGTCGCCTCGGGGGCCTGCGTCATCGCGATCCTCCTGCGCGCCGGGGTGTCGTCCTGCGGAAGTGCTCGACAGGAGGGCACTCTATGAGAGATGTTGCGGTCGAGGAAGGACCTCACGAGAAGAACTGCAGCAGCGAGGAGCCGGTCGTGGACGTGACGCGCACGGGGTCGTCCCCGGTCGGCCTGCACCGCGTGCTCGAGCCCGCGGGCGTGCTCCCGCAGGCGGCGCACCGGCTCGACGCCCGCCCGGAGCTGTGGCCGGACGAGGTGCGGGTGCGCGTGGAGCGCCTCAACCTCGACGCCGCGTCCTTCCGCCAGCTCGACGAGGCGCACGGCGGCGACGGCGACGCGGTGCGCGCCGCCGTGCTGGCGATCGCCGCCGAGCGCGGCAAGGTGCAGAACCCGGTGACCGGCTCGGGCGGCATGCTCGTGGGGACCGTCGAGGAGGTCGGCCCGGCCTCGCCGCTCGGCCTGCGCGTCGGCGACCGGGTCGCCACCCTCGTCTCGCTCAGCCTCACCCCCCTCGCCCTCACCGACGGGCTCGCGGGGTGGGACGGGCGCTCGGAGCAGGTCCCGGCCCGGGGGCACGCGGTGCTCTTCGCCCGGTCCGTCGCCGCGGTGCTGCCCGACGACCTGCCCACGGAGCTGGCCATGGCGGTCATGGACGTCTGCGGGGCCCCCGCCCTCACCGCGCGGGTCGTCCGCTCGTACGAGCGCCCGGTCGTGGCGGTCCTCGGCGGCGCCGGCAAGTCGGGGTCGCTGAGCCTCGCCGCCGCCCGCGCCGCCGGCGCCGGGCGCACCGTCGGCGTCGTCCCGCACGAGGGCGAGGCCGACCTGCTGCGCGCGTCGGGCCTCGCCGACGCCGTGGCCGTGGCCGACGCCCGCGACCCGGTGGCCCTCGAGGCGGCGGTGCGCGCCGCGGGCGGGCCGGCCGACGTCACCGTGGTCTGCGTCGACGTGCCGGGCTGCGAGCACGGCGCCGTGCTCGCCACCCGCGACGGGGGGACCGTCGTCTTCTTCTCCATGGCCACGTCGTTCTCCGCGGCGGCGCTGGGCGCCGAGGGGCTGGCCGCCGACGTGACGATGCTCGTCGGGAACGGCTACGTCCCGGGGCACGCCGCGACGGCCCTGGACCTGCTGCGCTCCGACCCGGCCGTGCGCCGCCTCGTCGAGCGCCGGGCAGGGCTCGTCCCGGAGGGCGCGGCGCCGGCGGTGGCCGCGAGGATGGGTCCGTGACCCACGAGCCGAGCGCCCCGCCGAGCGACCCGCCGACCGACCAGCGCACCGTCCTGCTGCGCGGCGGCGAGGTGCACTCGCCCGCCGACCCCTTCGCCACCGCCCTGCTCGTCGACCGCGGCAGCGTGGCCTGGGTCGGCTCGGAGGGGGCGGCCGACGTGCACGCCGACGGGGTGGACGAGGTCGTCGACCTGCAGGGCGCGCTCGTCGCCCCCGCGTTCGTCGACGCGCACGTGCACGCCACCGCCACCGGCCTGGCCCTGACCGGGCTCGACCTCTCCGGCGCGGCGACCCTCGCCGAGGCGCTCGACCTCGTCGAGCGGCACGCGCGCGCCCGGCGCGGCGGGGTGGTCCTCGGGCACGGCTGGGACGAGACCCGCTGGCCGGAGCGCCGCCCGCCGACGCGCGCCGAGCTCGACCGCGCGACGTACGGGGGCGTGGCGTACCTCAGCCGCGTCGACGTGCACTCGTGCGTCGTCACCAGCGCGCTCGTCGCGGCCGCCCCGGAGGTGCGCGCCGCGGACGGCTGGGACGAGCAGGGCCCGCTGACCCGCGACGCGCACCACGTGGCGCGCCGCGTCGCCCAGGGCAGCGTGGGGGAGTCCCAGCGCCGGGCGGCGCAGCGCGCTACCCGGGCCCGCGCCGCGGAGCTCGGCATCGGGGCCTTCCACGAGCTCGCGGGGCCCGACATCAGCTCGCCGGAGGACCTCGCGGGGCTGCTCGCGCTCGCCCGCGAGGAGCCCGGCCCCCAGGTGCTCGGCTACTGGGGCGAGCTCGGCGGGGTGGAGCGCGCCCGCGAGCTGAGTGCGCTCGGCGCGGCGGGCGACCTGTTCGCCGACGGCGCGCTCGGCTCGCGCACCGCGTCGCTGCGGGCCGACTACGCCGACGCCGAGCACGCCGGTCACGCGTACCTCAGCGCCGCGCAGGTGCGCGACCACGTCGTGGCCTGCACCCGGGCGGGGCTGCAGGCCGGCTTCCACGCCATCGGCGACGCTGCCCTCGACGTCGTGCTCGCCGGGCTGCGCGAGGCCGCCGCCGAGGTCGGCCTGCCGGCGCTGCGCACGGCGCGGCACCGGATCGAGCACGCCGAGATGCTCGACGCCGCCGCCGTCGCGGCGCTGGCCGAGCTCGGCGCGGTCGCCAGCGTCCAGCCGGTCTTCGACGCCCTGTGGGGCGGCGCGGAGGGCATGTACGCCGAGCGGCTCGGCGCCGAGCGGGCCCTCGGGCTCAACCCGTACGCCGACCTCGCCGCCGCCGGCGTCCCGCTCGCGCTCGGCTCGGACGCCCCCGTGACGCCGCTGGGGCCCTGGGAGGCGGTGCGCGCGGCGGCCTTCCACCACGTGCCCGCGCAGCGGCTCAGCGTGCGCAGCGCCTTCACGGCCCACACCCGCGGCGGCTGGCGGGCCGCGGGGCGCGACGACGCGGGCGTGCTCGTGCCCGGCGCGCCCGCGACGTACGCGGTCTGGGAGGCCGGCGAGCTCGTCGTCCAGGCCCCCGACGACCGGGTCGCGGCCTGGTCCACCGACCCGCGCTCCGGCACCCCGGGGCTGCCCGACCTGACCCCCGGCACCCCGGCGCCGCGGTGCCTGCGCACCGTCGTCGACGGCCGGGTCGTCCACGACGTGGAAGGAGCCCTGACGTGACCCCAGCCGCGGCACCGGCCGTCCCCGCGCGCCGTACGGGGCCCGCCCCGGCCCCCGCTGCGGCGGCCCCGGGCACGGGCCCGGCGGCGCCGACGTCCCCGTCGAGCCCGCCCGGCCCCGAGCTGCACCTGGACCCCGACCTGGTGCGCCGGGCCCGGGCCCTCGCGCAGCGGGCCACCGAGCCGGTCGTCGCGCTGGCGCGCACCCGCACGACGGTGAGCGTCGAGCGCGCGCTGCTGCGCCTCGCCGGCGTCGAGGGCGCCGACCCCGAGCGGATCCCGTGGGCCAACCGGCTCGTCGACGCCGTCCGCGAGCAGGTCGGCCTCGAGCACGGGGTCGCGCTGCCGGTGTGGGACGCGCTCGCCGAGCAGGGCCTCGGCGGCGGGCACGACGGGCTCGTCGCGCTGGCCCAGCGCGCGTACGCGGGCGGCGTGCGGTTCCGCCTGCCCGCCGGCCGCGACGCCACCCGGGCCCGGCGCGCCGCGGCGCGCGACGTGCGCGCCGGGGTGGGCCGGGTGGACCGGCGCCGGCGCGAGCGCGAGCGCCTGGTGGCGCGGATCGGCGACGCGCCCCGCCAGCCGTGGATCTACCTCATCGTCGCCACCGGCGACATCCACGAGGACATCCCGCAGGCGCAGGCCGCCGCGCGCGCCGGCGCCGACGTCATCGCGGTCATCCGCTCCACCGGCCAGTCGCTGCTCGACTACGTGCCCGAGGGGGCCACCCGCGAGGGCTACGCGGGCACGTACGCGACGCAGGAGAACTTCCGGCTCATGCGCGCGGCCCTCGACGAGGTGTCCCGCGAGCTCGGGCGCTACGTGCGGCTGACCAACTACGCCTCGGGCCTGTGCATGCCGGAGATCGCGGTGCTCGCCGGGCTCGAGCGCCTCGACATGATGCTCAACGACTCGATGTACGGCATCCTCTTCCGCGACATCAACCCGGTGCGCACCTTCGTCGACCAGCGCTTCAGCCGCCAAGTCCACGCCCGCGCCGGGATCGTCATCAACACCGGCGAGGACAACTACCTCACGACGGCCGACGCGGTCGAGGCCGCGCACACCGTCACGGTCAGCCAGCTCGTCAACGAGGCGTTCGCCAAGGAGGCGGGGCTGCGCGACTGGCAGCTCGGCCTCGGGCACGCCTTCGAGATCGACCCCTCGCTGCCCGACTCGTTCCGCCTGGAGCTGGCGCACGCGCTGCTGGCCCGCACGCTCTTCCCGGACGCGCCGCTGAAGTGGATGCCGCCCACCAAGCACATGACCGGCGACGTGTTCCGCGGCTACCTGCTCGACGGCTTCTTCAACCTCGCCGGGGCGCTCACCGGGCAGGGCATCCTGCTCGTCGGGATGATGACCGAGGCGGTCGTGACGCCGTTCCTGTCCGACCGCGACCTCGCCCTGCAGAACGTCCGGTACGTCCTCGACGCCGCCGGCGGCCTGCGCGAGGACTTCCGCCCGGCCCCCGACGGCCTCATCGCCACCCGCGCCCGGCAGGTGCTCGGCGAGGCGGTCGACCTGCTCGAGCGGGTCGTCGACGACGGCCTGCTGCAGGCGATCGCCGACGGCACCTTCGGCGTCACCCGGCGCCCGGCCGACGGCGGGCGCGGCCTCGACGGGGTCGTCGAGCGCGCGGACGGCTACTTCGACCCCGCGGGCGACCTGCTGGAGGCGGCGCCGTGAGCAGCGCGCGCACCGCGACGACCCCACCCTCCCCGGCGGCCAGGGCGGCCCACCCCGTCGTGCGCCCGTACGGCGACACGACCGGCGACGGCATGGTGCAGGTCTCCTTCACCCTCCCGGTCCCGCACGACAAGCGGGCCGAGGGCGCCGCGCTGCAGCTCGCGCAGAAGATGGGCCTCGACCCGGCCCTGCTCGTGCACGCGAAGGCGATGGGGCCGGACTTCACGTTCTTCGTCGTGTACGGCTCGGTGCGCCACGTCGTGGACCTCGGCGCCGTGCAGGTCGTCGAGCGGGAGTACCCGCTGCTCGGCACCAAGGAGGTCAACCTCGCGGTGAGGTCGAGGCTGCGGCGCAAGCTCGTCGTCGTCGGGGCGACGATCGGCACCGACGCCCACACCGTCGGGATCGACGCCATCCTCAACCTCAAGGGCATCGCGGGGGAGAAGGGGCTCGAGCACTACCGGGAGCTGCGCGTGGTGAACCTGGGCTCGCAGGTGGCGGTGCCCGACCTGGTGGCCCGCGCGCGGGCCGAGCGGGCCGACGCGGTTCTCGTCTCGCAGGTCGTGACCCAGCGCGACGCGCACCTGGCCAACACCCGCGAGATGGCGGCCGCGTTCAACGAGAGCTACCCGAGCGGGCGGCGCCCGCTGCTCGTCGTCGGCGGCCCGCGCTTCGACGAGGCCATGGCCGCCGACCTCGGGGTCGACCGCGTGTTCGGCCGCGGGTGCACGCCCGGCGAGGTGGCGAGCTACCTCGTCCACGCGCTCGTCCCCGCACCGCGCGGGGGCGCGCGGTGAGCGCGGGCGCCGGCCCGGAGCCGGGGCTGCGCGTCGTCCACCGCCGCTACGTCCCGCACGCGCACGCCCACTACGGCGGCGCGCTCGTCGACGGCGCGTACGTCCTCGGCCTGTTCGGCGACGTCGCCACCGAGCTGTGCGTGCGCACCGACGGCGACGAGGGCCTGTTCGCCGGCTACGACGAGGTCCGCTTCGTCGGGCCGGTGCGCGCGGGGGACGTCCTGGAGGTCGAGGCGGTGCTCGAGCGGGTGGGGCGGCGCAGCCGGGGGGTGGCGTTCACCGCGCGCGTGCTGTGCCGGGCCGCGCCGCAGCGCGGGCCCTCGGCCGCCGACGTCCTGGACCCCCCGCAGGTGTGCACGACGGCGCGCGGGACGGTCGTCGTACCCCCGCAGCAGCAGGACGACGACACTGCGTGAGGTGTGATCGACGCCGCGTCCACGGCGTGTCGCCTCGACACGCCGGGCGGATCCGTGAGGAACCGGTGGAGACCAGGTGTCGCGGCGGTGGCGCTGACCTGCATCGTTGCGCGAACACGCAGGTCAGGAGCCGGTTGACACCGTCGGGCAGGGCAGTAGCGTCGACCCCGTCCACCACGGACGTCCGAGCGGTCGCCCCGTGGTGCACGTCGATCCCGGGCCAGGGATGCGGACGGGGATCCGCCCGTCCTCCCGCACGCCAGGTCCGGCGCCGGCGGCGTGCGCAGCGGGGGCGGGGACCGCTCGGGCGGTGAGACGCGGGAGGGGCCCGGACGCCCAGTAGACAACGGTGTCGCAGCCTGCAGCCGGCAGGAGCGCACCGGTCCGAAGGGCGCTCCGGGCCCGCTCCCGGCCGGTCCGGCACCTCCCGGCGGGCACGGGAGCACGCCCCGCGGCGTTGTACCGTCGGACACCCGCCCGTGCAGGCGGGCCGGCGGGTGCGGGAGGGGCGGACGAGCGTGGCGCAGAGCGCACCGGCGCGGCCGTCGCCGTCCCCGCGGGCCACCGGTCCCGGCGCCCCCCGCCCTGCGCGCGGGCGCCTGCGGCTGCTCGCCGCGGCCGGCACCGGCGCCGCCCTGACGCTGGCCTTCCCGCCGTACGACCTGTGGTGGGTCGCGTCGCTGTGCGTCGCCGCCCTCGCGCTGCTGACCCGCGGGGCGACGCCGCGCCGTGGCGCGCTGCTCGGCCTGCTGGCCGGCCTCGGCTTCTTCGTCCCGCTGCTGCACTGGTCCGGGGTCTACGTCGGCCCCGTGCCCTGGCTCGTGCTGGCCGCGGTGCAGGCGCTCTACCTCGTGCCGCTCGGCGCGGCGTCGGCGCTCGTGCAGCGCCTGCCCGCGTGGCCGCTGTGGGTCGCGGCGCTGTGGGTGGGGCAGGAGGCGCTGCGCACCCGCTGGCCGTACGGCGGCTTCCCGTGGGGCCGGCTGGCCTTCTCCCAGGCCGACGCGCCCACCCTGGGGCTCGCCGCTGCCGGCGGCGCGCCGCTCGTCACCGCCGCCGTCGCCCTCGCCGGGGCGCTGCTCGCCGCCGCCGTCCTCGCCCTGCGCGGCGCCCGGCCCGCGCGGGGCGCCGCCGCGGGTGCCGGGGCGCTCGCGGCGGTCCTGGCCGGGCTGGCCGTGCCGGTGCTGCAGCCCGCGCCGGCCGACGGGCCGACCGTGCGGGTCGCGCTCGTGCAGGGCGGCGTCCCGCGCCTCGGCCTGGACTTCAACGCCCAGCGCCAGGCGGTGCTGCGCAACCACGTCGACGCGACCCGCCGGCTCGCCGCGGACGTGCGCGCCGGGCGGGTGCCGGCCCCCGACCTCGTCGTCTGGCCGGAGAACGCCTCCGACGTCGACCCCTTCCGCGACCCGTCGGCCGCCGCGCTCATCAGCGGGGCCGTCGACGACGTGGGCGTCCCCGTGCTCGTCGGCACCCTCGTCGGCGCGGGGCCGGACCACGTGGAGAACACCGGCGTCGTCTGGACGCCGGGCGAGGGGCCGGGGGAGCGCTACGTCAAGCAGCACCCCGTGCCGTTCGCCGAGTACATCCCGCTGCGCGAGGTCGCGCGGGTCTTCAGCGACGACGTCGACCGGGTGGGGCGCGACATGGTCGCCGGTGACCGCACCGGCGTCCTGCAGGTCGGCCCGGCGACGGTCGCCGACGTCATCTGCTTCGAGACCGGGTACGACGGCCTGGTCCGCGACGCCGTGGCCGGCGGCGGGCAGGTCGTGGTCGTCCAGACCAACAACGCGACGTTCGGGCGGACCCCCCAGACCGAGCAGCAGCTCGTCATGACCCGGCTGCGGGCCGTGGAGCACGCCCGGACGGGCCTGGTCGTCGCCACCAGCGGCGTCAGCGCCGTCATCGCCCCCGACGGCGCGGTCCTGGACCGCGCCGAGGTGTTCACCGCCGAGACCCTGCACGCGGAGGTACCGCTGTCCAGCACGCTGACCCTGGCCACGCGCGCGGGGGCCTGGCCCGAGCTCGCGCTCACCCTCGCCGGGCTGGCCGCCCTCGCCGCCGCCGCCGCGCCCGCCCTGCCCGTCCTGCCCGCCCTGGCCGCCCGCCGCGCCCGGGGGCGGCGGTGACCCCGGCTGCGCCGGCGGGGGAGCCGGCCGGCACCGACCGCGGCCGGCTGGGGCGCGTCCTCGTCGTGGTGCCGACGTACGACGAGGCGGAGAACATCACCCCCATCGTCCGGCGGGTCCGCGCGGCCGTCCCGGACGCCGACGTGCTCGTCGTCGACGACGCGAGCCCGGACGGCACGGGCGAGGTGGCCGAGCGGCTCGCCGCGGCCGACCCGCACGTGCACGTGCTGCACCGCACCGGCAAGGAGGGGCTCGGCGCCGCCTACCGCGCCGGCTTCGCCTGGGGCTCCGAGCGCGGCTACGGCGTGCTCGTCGAGATGGACGCCGACGGCTCGCACCAGCCCGAGGAGCTGCCGCGGCTGCTCGAGGCCCTGCGCGGCGCCGACGTCGTGCTCGGCTCGCGCTGGGTGCCGGGCGGGCGCATCGAGAACTGGCCCCGCTCGCGGGTGCTGCTCAGCCGCGGCGGCAACACGTACACCCGCCTCGCCCTGGGGATCGACCTGCGCGACGCCACCGGGGGCTACCGGGCCTACCGCAGCGAGGTCCTCGACGAGCTCGACCTGGCCAGCGTCGCGTCGCAGGGCTACTGCTTCCAGGTCGACCTGGCTTGGCGGGCGCTTGAGCGGGGGCGGCGGGTCGTCGAGGTGCCGATCACGTTCGTCGAGCGCGAGCGCGGGGCCAGCAAGATGAGCCGGGCGATCGTCGCCGAGGCGCTGTGGCGGGTCACCGCCTGGGGCCTGGCCGCCCGGGGCGCCCGGCTGCGCGGCCTCCTCGCGCCCCGCACCGCCCGTGACGCGCCGGCAGGCGGCGTCCGCGGCGCGACCCGAGGGAGGTCCTGAGCCGTGCCCGCCGTGCTGACCCTGCTCTTCCTCGTGGTGCCGCTGGTCGAGGTCTACCTCATCGTCCAGGTGGGCCAGGCGGTCGGCGCCTGGACGACCGTCGCCCTGCTCCTCGCGATCTCCGCGCTCGGCGCGTGGGTGGTCCGGCGCGAGGGCCGGCGCGCCTGGCGCGGCCTGCAGGCGGCGCTGCGCGGCGGGCGCGCCCCCGAGCGCGAGCTGGCCGACGGGGCGATGGTCCTCGTCGGCGGCACGCTGCTGCTCACCCCGGGGTTCCTCACCGACGCGGTCGGCGTGCTCCTCGTGCTGCCCCCGACCCGCGCCCTGCTGCGCGGCGCCCTGCTGCGCTGGCTCGCCCGCCGGGCGCTGCGCGCGGCGGGGCTGCCGCCGGAGGCGGCGCGGGCGTTCGGGATCGGCGGCCGGCGGCGTGGCGGGACCGGCGCCGGCGGGGCCCACGCCGGACCCTGGGGCGCCCGCCCCGGGAGCCGGGAGCGGGTCGTGCCGGGCGAGGTCGTCGAGGGCGAGGTCGTCGACCGGCCGTCCCGTGAGCCGGGCGAGCGCTGAGCGCTGGGGGCGCATCCGGCCCGGACGTGCGACGAGCCACGCCGCTGGGGGAGCGACGTGGCTCGTGCGGGGCGCCGTCGGGGAGGGGCGCCCGGGGGTCCGCCCGCGGGGGGCGGTGGTCGGCCGTCCGCGTCAGGCGGACTTGCGGGTGGTGCCGGTCGGGCCGTTGCGCAGCAGGTCCAGGCGCTCCTCGAGCAGGACCTCGAGCTCGGCGATGGAGCGGCGCTCGAGCAGCATGTCCCAGTGGGTGCGCTGCGGCTTGACCTTCTTGGGCTCGGGCTGCGCGGTGTCGGTGCGCAGGGCCTCCTCGCCGCACACCCGGCACTCCCAGGTGGCGGGGATCTCGGCCTCGACCGAGAACGGGACGCTCGTGCGGTGCCCCTGCGGGCAGTCGTACGCCGTGATCGCGCGCGGCGCCTGCTCGACGCCGGCGTCGGTCTCGTAGCTCTGGGCGCCGAGGCGCGAGCCGCGCAGTGCTCGCTCGCTCATGCAGGTCCTCCTGACGGTGGGTCGCTGCCTGTTCGAACGACAGGTACCCGCTGAGGATTCCCCGACGCGGCACGCCCAGGACATCCGACGGAAACTACACGGACGTCGTACGGCGCTGCGCGGCGGGCCGCCGGCGTCCTGCCGTGCAGCGCTGCCGTGCGGCGCTGCCGGCTCGGCCCGCCGGGCGCAGGAGCGCGCCCTCGGGCACGGCAACGCAGCGCGTCGGGACACGGCGTCGGGACACGGCGTCGGGACACGGCATCGGGACACGGCATCGGGACACGGCATCGGGCTGGCGCCGCCGGGCCGCCTGTGGGTGCCCCTCACGGGTGCCGTGGCCCCTCTCCTGAACCGCCGATAATGCACATTATGTCACTCTGCAGCAGGGACGGGCCTACGAGCCCCCTCACGGGCCGCCGGGGCGCCCCGGCCCGCCCCGTCCCCCGCACCGACGAGCCCCGTGGCGAGCAGGGCGAGCACTAGCCCGGCGACGGTCAGCGGCGTCACCGGCTCGCCGAACGCCACAGCGCCCCAGGCCGTCGTCACCGGCGGCACGAGGAACAGCAGGCTGCCGACGGTCGTGACGCCCACCCGTTCCAGCAGCAGCCAGTACAGGCCGTAGCCGCCGAACGTCGGCAGGACGACGAGCCAGGCGGTCGCCAGCCAGAAGCGCAGCTCGCCGGGCACCGTCGCCGCGCCCGCGGCGAGCGCGAGGCCCGAGAACAGCACGGCCGAGGTCGCGGAGTGCACCGCGAGGTCCCCCAGCGGGCGCGGCGGCGACGGGTCGCGGCGCTGCAGGAACGTCGCGGCGACGAGGCTGAGCATCCCGGCCAGCGGGACGGCGTACGCCCACCCGGGCGCCCCGGTGCGCGGCGACGTCGCGTCGGCCCAGGTGACGAGCAGGACGCCCGCCAGCCCGGCGGCCAGCCCCACCCACTGCCGCCCGCGCACCGCCACGCCGAGCAGCGGGCCGGTCAGCGCCGCCACGACGAGCGGCTGGAGGCCGTCGACGAGCGCCGTCGTCCCCGTGCTGACGCCCAGCGCCACCGCCCAGTAGACGCTCAGCAGGTAGCCGGACTGCGACAGCGCACCGACCCCCACCTGGCGCAGCAGGCGCCCTCGCCCGACGGACGCACGCGGCTCCTCCGCGGACCGCCGGCGGGCCCGGCGGCGCAGCACGGCCGTGAGGACCAGCAGCCCCGCGGCCAGCGGCAGCATGCGCCAGAGCAGGACGGTGAGGACGTCGTACCCGGTGGTGCCGACCTTGGCGCCGACGAACCCCGAGGACCAGCAGACGACGAACGCCGCGCACAGCGCGACGAGCCCCGCCCGCGCCCGGACCGCCTGCAGTACACCGATCGGTCTACTCATGCCGGCAGAGTACCCCGACCGGTATAGTCCACCCGTGGATGCCGCCATCGACTGGACGCCCGGCGCCCGCGCCGTGCTGGACGCCGCCTCCGAGCTCTTCTACGCCCGCGGCGTGCACGCGGTCGGCGTCGAGGCCATCGCCGAGCGGGCCGGCGTCACCAAGAAGACGCTGTACGACCGCTTCGGCAGCAAGGACCGGCTGGTGCTGGAGTACCTCGCGGCGCGGGACCGGCGCTGGCGCGAGCTCGTCACGGCCCGCCTCGACGCGGCCGGCGCCGGCGCCGAGGAGCGCCTCGTGGCGCTGTTCGACGCGTCCGGGGCCTGGGCCGCCGCCGAGGGCGGGCGCGGCTGCGCCATGGTCAACGCCCACGCCGAAGTGGACGACCCGGAGCATCCCGTGCACGGCCTCGTGGTCGGGCACAAGCGCTGGGTGCTGGGCCTGTTCCGGGACGTCGCGGGGCGCTCACCCGTCCCCGACCCCGACGCCACGGCCCGCGCGCTGGCCCTGCTGCACGAGGGCGCCCTGGTCTCCTACGGGCTGGGGGCGCTCGACCACGTCTTCGCGACCGCCCGGGACGCCGGCCTGCTCCTGCTGCGCGCGCGCTGAGGCCCCGGGCGGGCGTCCGGGACGTCCGGGACGCCCGGGAGGTCGTCGAGCGAGCGGGCGTCCCGCGGTCCGCCTGCGCGCCGGGGTCGGCCCGGCGCGGTGACGCCGCCCGCCTACTGGCCGAGCTGGTTGTCGGTGGCGAGGTACGCCTGCTGCGTCCCCTCGTCGTCGTCGCCCGCCGGGGCGGCCTGCACGGCCTCGTCCTCCGGCGGAGCCTCGCTCGTGCTCTCGGGGCCGTGGTGGCCGCCCGGGGTCGGGTCCTCGTGCACGGTGCCTCCTCGCGTCGTGGCTGGGTGCTCCCCCGGTGCCCGCTCCCGCGCGGTCCAGACCCGGCAGCCCGCCCCGTCGGGCGGGGTTCAGAGGCGGGCGTACCGGGCGCGGGCGAGGCTGTAGGCCCCGTACGCGACGAGGCCGGCGGCGACGACGAGGAGCAGCGCGGTGCCGTACGGCTGCTCGCGCAGCGCCTGCAGCGCCCCGTCGAGCCCGGTCGCCTCCCCCGGCGCGCCGCGCACCCCCGCGACCCCGAACAGCACCCCGACCACGCCGAGCACGACGCCCTTGGCGACGTACCCGGCGACCCCGAGCCGCTCCACGAGCCGGCCGACCCGCCCCACGAGGTCGTCGCGGAAGCCGCGGGTCAGGCCCTTGTGCACGTGGTACGCGCCCACGGCGAGCACGCCGAGGCCGACGAGCACCACGAGGACCCGCCCGAACGGTGCGTCGAGCAGCGTCGCGGTCGCCTCGGCGCTCTGCCGGCCGCTGTCGCTGCCCCCGCCGGTGGCGAACCGGGCGGCGGTCCAGGCGAGCACGCCGTACACGACGGCCTTGCCCAGCGCCTCCACCGCGTCGCCGGCCTCGCCGCGGCGCACCGACGCGGTGCCGTCCGTGAGCTGCCACAGCGCCCCACGGTCAGGGGGCGGCGGGGGCGGGCTCGGAGCCGGTGAGCGAGCGCCACAGCCAGTGCCCGGCGTGCTCCTCGAGCACGCCCGAGAGCCGGTACGGGAAGTCCTCCCGCTCCCCCGCCGCCGTCGCGCTCCCCCGCGCCTCGCAGACCACGTGCAGCGCGCGGCCCACCGGCACGACCGCGCCGGCGAGCGGGGCGAACGCGTACGCCTCGTCGCGCCCGAGCACGTCGGTCAGCAGGGCGCGCAGGCCGTCGCGCCCGACCGCCACCTCGCCCTCCTCCGAGCCGGCGTAGAGGACCGCGTCGCCGGGGGCGAAGCAGGCGAGCACCGCGTCGACGTCGCGGGCCGCGAAGGCGGCCGAGAGCCGGCCCACCGCCTCCGCGACCGCGTCGGCGCCGTCGGCCCGCGTCATGCGGCCACCGGCACCGGCGCGGGCTCGCCGGCGGGGGCGACGGCGCCGCGCTCGGGCGCGCGCATCCCCGGCAGCAGCAGGAACGCCGCGGTGACGGCCGCGCCGAGCACGCCGGCGACGACGAGCGTCGTCCGGGCGCCGAGCAGCGCGGCCGCGGGCGCGGCGAGGGCGTACGAGAGCGGGACGAGGGCGAGGGAGACGAACCAGTCGAGGCTCGACACCCGCCCCAGCAGGTGCGGGGGCACGAAGCGCTGCTTGGTCACCGCCCAGGCGACGGTGCCCACCGCCTCGAGCCCGTTGACGAGGGCGCAGGCCACCGCGAGCTGCCAGGTGCTCGTCGCCAGGCCGTAGCCGGCGACGGCGAGCGTGGCCAGGGCCCACGCGACGTACGTGAGGGTGACGAACCGCCGCGGCAGGCCGCACTGGCCGACGACGGCGGCGGCGAGCAGCGCGCCGAGGCCGCCGCTGGCCAGCACCAGGCCGAGGGCGTGGGCGGAGAGCCCCATCTCCTCCTTGACGAGGTACGGCAGCAGCACCTCGGTCGGCCCGAGGAAGAGCAGGTAGCTGAAGGTGGCCGCGACGAAGGTGGCCCAGAGCCAGACGTGGGAGCGGACGTACGAGAGCCCCCCGCGCAGCGCCTCCCACGCCGAGCCCTCCCCCGCCTCCACCGGCGGGCGGGTCCGCAGCCGGGCGATGCACAGCGCGCAGACGAGGAAGCTCGCCGCGTCGAGCAGGAAAGCGGTTCCCGTCCCCAGGCTCCCGATGACGACGCCGCCGAGCGCCGGCCCTGCGATGCCGAGGGCGAAGGGCCGGACGAGCTGGTCGAGCGCGTTGGCCTGCACGAGCAGCCGCTCCGGCACGAGCGACGGGACCGTCGCGTCGAAGGCCGGGCCGAAGAACGCCGCGGCGCCGCCGTAGAGCGCCGCCGCGACGTAGAGGTGCGGCACCTCCAGGGCCCCCGTGACGGCCAGCGCCCCGACGGCGGCGAGGACCGCCGCGCGCAGCAGGTCGCTCGCCACCATGAGCAGCCGCCGGTCGGCCCGGTCGCTGAGGACGCCGCCGGCGAGCAGGAGCACCACCTGCGGCACGGACATCGCGACGCCGACGAGGGACATCGCGGCGGGCGAGCCCGACAGGTCGTACACCTGCCACGCGAGCGCGACGAGGAACAGCCCGTCACCGAGCAGGCTCACCGACATCCCGGCCCAGAGCAGCCGGAAGTCGCGCAGCCCCAGGGGCTCGGCGAGGTGGACCCGGCGCCGGGTGCCGTCCTCGTCGAGGGTCCTCACGCCGCGGCGTCCTGCTGCTCGGCCTCCTGCAGCGGGAAGCGGCGCGCGAGCTCGCTCAGCGTTTCGCAGAGCTCCTCGACCTCCTCGTCGGTGTTCGCGGCCGTGGTCTGCACGCGGAACCCGACCTGGTCGCGCGGGACGAGGGGGTAGGCGGCGAGGGTGACGTACACGCCCCGGTCGAAGAGGAAGTCGCCGACGGCGTCGATGTCCTCGGCGCGGGCCAGCGGCACCTCGATGATGGGGAAGCCGCTGCGGTTGGGCGTGCGCACCCCGAGCGCGTCGAGGTGCCCGAGCACCCGGCGGGTGCGCCGCAGCAGGTCCTGGCGCAGGGCGTCGCCGCGGCGCTCGTTGACGTCGAAGCCGGCGAGCACGGTGGCCAGCGAGGCCGTCGGGGACGGGCCCGAGTAGAGGTACGGCGGGGCGGCGACCTTGAGGTGGTCCTTGAGCCACGTGGGCAGCGCCAGGAACGCGAGCAGCGAGGAGTAGGCCTTGGAGAACCCGCCGACGAGGACGAGGTTGTCGTACGTCTCCCCCGCGTGCCGCACGATGCTGTTGCCGCGCAGGCCGTACGGGTTCGCCGCCGTCGGGGACTCCCCCACCACGCCGAAGCCGTGGGCGTCGTCGACGTAGAGCAGCGCGTCGTGGCGGCGGCACACCTCGGCGAAGCGCACGAGGTCCGGCGCGTTGCCGGTCATGCTGTTGACGCCGTCCATGGCCACGAGGACCTGCTCGCCCGCCGGGATGCCGGCGAGGACCTCCTCGAGGTGCTCGACGTCGTCGGCGCGGAAGCGGTGCATCGTGGCGCCGCGCCCGCGCGCGACCGCGCAGCCGTCGTAGATCGTCTTGTGCGCCTGCGCGTCCATGACGACGTGGCCGGTGCCGGCGAGCACGGGGATCACGGACATGTGGATGTGGGTGATCGTCGGCAGGACCAGGGTGTCCGGCGCGCCGAGCAGCTCGGTGAGGCGCTCCTCGATCTCCAGGTACGGCCGCGGGTTCCCCAGCAGGCGCGACCAGCTGGGGTGGGTCCCCCAGCGCTCGACGAGCGGCGGGATCGCGGCCATGACCTCGGGGTCGAGGTCGAGGCCGAGGTAGTTGCAGGACGCCCAGTCGACCAGCCACTGCCCGCCCACGCGGATCCGCCGGCCGCGGACCTCGTCCACCGTCGCGTCGTACATGCGGTTGCCCGAGCGCAGCCGCTCCAGGTCCGCCCAGCGGCCGCTGCCGCCGCTCGTCCGGGCGAAGAGGCCCGCCGGCATCGTCGTCATGGTGCTCCTCGGTCGGGTGCGAGCGCGACGGCGAGGGGTCGGTCGTCGCGGGGCGAGGTCGTCGCCACGCCCCTCCTCGGCAGGGGCGGCCGCGGGCTTGAGCCGTCCGGGTGAGCGGGCGCCACCAGCTCGGGACGGGGCAGCAGGTCGGGGCGGGCGAGCAGGGCGGGCACCGCCGCGGCGGGCACCGGGCTGCTGAAGAGCCAGCCCTGCGCGTGCGTACAGCCCAGGCGGTCCAGGGCCGTGCGCTGGTCCTCGCGCTCCACGCCCTCGGCCACGAGCTCGAGGTCGAGGGTGCGGGCGATGCGCACGATCGCGTCGACGAGGGCCTCCTGGCCGGGCTCGTCGAGGCCGCGGACGAAGGACTTGTCGATCTTGAGGATGTCGACGGGGAAGCTGCGCAGGTAGCCCAGGGAGCTGTAGCCGGTGCCGAAGTCGTCGATGGCCAGGTGCACGCCCATGCCCTTGAGGCCGGCGAGCGCGTCGCGCACCACGCGGTCGTCCTCGAGCAGCAGCGACTCGGTGAGCTCGACGACGAGCCGCCCGGGCGCCACCCCCGCCGCCGCGAGGGCATCGCGCACCTCGTCGACGACGCCGGGCAGGCGCATCTGCACCGCGCTGACGTTGACGTGCAGCCGGGGCGCGGCGCCGTCCCACGAGGCCAGCTCGCGCAGCGCCTGCTGCAGGGCCCAGCGGCCCAGCGGGACGATGAGCCCCGTCGCCTCCGCGACGGGGAGGAACTCGTCGGGGCCGACGAGGCCGCGCTCGGGGTGCTGCCAGCGCAGCAGCGCCTCGAGGGCGACGACGCGGCCGGTGCCCGTCTCGACGACCGGCTGGTGGACGAGGTGGAACTGCCCGGTGGCCAGCCCGGCCTCCAGGTCGGCCCTGGTCTCGAGGCGCTCGGTCATCGACGTCTGCAGGAGCGGCTCGAACCGGCGCCAGCGGCGCTTGCCCTCCTCCTTCGCGGCGTACAGCGCGAGGTCGGCCTGGCGCAGCAGCTCGCCGACGTCCCCGGCGTCGCGGTCGCTGGCGATGCCGACGCTGCCGGAGACGCTCACGGTGCCGGCCGCCAGCTCGAAGGGGGCGCTGAGCGCGGCGACGAGCCGCGCGGCGACCCCGTCGACGTGCTCGGGGCCCTCCACGTCCTCCAGCAGCAGCGCGAACTCGTCGCCGCCGAGCCGGGCGGCGGTGTCGCCGGCCCGCGCCACGCCCTCCACGCGGCGGGACACCTGCACGATGAGGTCGTCCCCGGCACCGTGCCCGAGCGTGTCGTTGACCTCCTTGAAGTCGTCGAGGTCGCAGAACAGCACGCTCACCGCACCGCCACCGCGGCTGCGCCGGGCCAGCGCCTGCGCGACGCGCTCGTTGAACAGCACGCGGTTGGCGAGGCCGGTGAGCCCGTCGTGGAAGGCCCGGTGCGCGAGCTCGCGCTCCAGGGTGCGCCGCTCGGTGACGTCCCGGAGGGTCAGCACGAGACCGCGCACGACCTCCTCGCCGCGCAGGTCCGACATCACCGCCTCCACCTCCACGGCGCGCGCCGGGCTGCCGGAGCCCAGCAGCCGCAGGTCCGCGGTGTGGGTGCCGGGGCCGGCCGCGGCGCGCACCCGCACGAGCAGCGCGAGGACGCGCTCGACGTCGTCCGGGTGCACGAGGGCGCGCAGGTCGCAGCCCTCGACCTCCTCCGGCGGCCAGCCGAGCAGGCGGGCGACGGAGGGGGTCGCGAAGCGCACCCGCTCGGCCTCGTCGAGCACGAGGATGACGTCGGAGGTGTTCTGCACCAGGGCGCGGAACCGCTCCTCGCTGCGCCGGGCGACGAGCGCGGCGTCGAGGCCGGCGCGCACGTGGGCGAGGACGACCTGCGCGACGAGGGTCTGCAGGGCCTCCTGCACGGCGAGCAGCTCCAGGCTCGTCCCGGCCACCACGACGACCCCGTCCGGAGCCGCGTCCGGCCGCGGGCGCACCGGCACGAGGAGCACGTCGCGCGCGCCGGCCCAGTGCACGAGGTCCACCGGCACCTCGCCGCGCGAGCGCTCCAGCAGGCGCGTGCCCCCGTCGGCGCACCGCCGCAGCGCGACGGCCGCCGGTCCCGCGCCCCCGGCCGCACCGTCGAGCACCACGTCGTGCCGCAGCCCGGGCCCCAGGACCGCGGGGACCGCGCGCAGCGCGGTGGCCCGCACGTCCTCGGTGGTCGTCGCCGCCGCGAGCTCGGCGGCGGCGCCGCGCAGCGCCACCTCGCGCTCGACCGACGCCTGCTGGGCGCCGACCAGGTCGGCGAGCCGTACGAGGACCACGACGAAGAGCGCGCCGCTGGACACCGCGATGACGGCGAGGTCCCGCTCGGAGCCGGCGACCGCGTGCTGCAGCAGGATCGCGGGCGCGACGAGCGAGGCCCCCGCCAGCGCCGCCAGCCGCAGCCCGCGCAGGCGCGGCGGGGCCGCCGGCTGCGGCTCGGTGAGCTCGCGCATCGACGGGTCCAGCGCGGCCAGGCCCCAGAGCGCGTAGCAGGCGAACCAGACGAGGTTGAGCCCGCCGCCCTCCACCCACGTCCCCTGCAGCTGCAGGAGCGCGTACACCACGTCGACGAGCAGGAGCAGCACGGCGCCCGCCGCGAGCAGCACCAGCGAGCGCGAGCGCCGCCCGCCGCTGCTCAGCAGCCGGGCCAGCATCGCCAGGCAGAGCACGTCGCCCAGCGGGTAGGCGCTCGAGACCACGCGCTGCAGCAGCGGCGCGGAGGCGTCGACGACGGTGGGCGTGACGACGTACGTCCACGCGACGAGGCCGAGGCCGAGGGTGACGCAGAGGGCGTCGAGCAGGGCGCCGCGGTCGTGGTGCACCTCGCGGCGCCGGCGCATCGTCGCCAGCGAGGCCGCGAGGAGCGGGTACGTCAGCAGGTAGACCGGGTCGGCCACGGACGGGAAGGGGTTCTGCGCGCCGGTGAGCGCCACGACGAGGCTGTACGTGGAGTCCCCCACCACGAAGGTCAGCAGCGCCGCGGCGAGCAGGTGCCAGGCCGCCGCGGCGCGGGGCCGGTGCCGGCGCGCACCGTGGAGCACGGCCGCGGTCGCGGTGACGCTGATGCCGGCCGAGCACCAGGCCTGGGCCGCGGGCACGGCGACGTACCCGGCGGCGAGCAGCGCCCACGCGGTGCCGTACACCGCCGCCAGGGCCCGCAGGGGCAGCCGCCGCGCCGGGGGGACCACCGCCGCCCCGCCCCCGCCGCCGCGCGGCCTGACCCTGCTGCTGGCGTCGTCCACGCTCGCCCATCGGCAGGGAGCACCCGGCCTTGAGCACCCGACCCCGAGCACCCGCCCCGAGCACCTGACCGCCCGATATCCGCGCGCGGCGCGTCCCCGCCGGTCGCTAGCGTCGTGGGCGTGGCACGGCGCCGGCAGCTCCTCCCCCTGCTGCTCCTCGAGGCGGCCACGCTCCTGTCCGGCACGGGCAACGGCGTGGCCCTCGTCGCGCTGCCCTGGATCGCGCTGGAGCGCACCGGCAGCCCGACCGCGGCCGGCGTCCTCGCGGCCGCGACCGCCCTGCCCCTGCTGCTGTCGAGCCTCTTCTCCGGCACCGTCGTCGACCTCGTCGGGCGGCGCCGCACCTCCGTGGGGTCGGACCTGCTCTCGGCGGTGTCCGTCGCCGCCATCCCGCTCGCGGCCGCCGCGGACGTCCTCTCCGTGCCGGTGCTCGTGGCGCTGGCCATGCTCGGCGCGGTCTTCGACCCGGCCGGGGCGACGGCGCGCGAGGTGCTGCTGCCCGCGGCGGCGGAACGGGCGGGCTGGCGCCTCGAGCGGGTCAACGGCACCCACGAGGCGGTGTACGGCGTCGCGTTCCTCGTCGGCCCGGGGGTCGGCGGCCTGCTCATCGGGCTGGTCGGCGCCACGACCACGCTGTGGGTGACGGCGGCCGGGTTCCTGCTCAGCGCCGCGGCGGTCACGGCCCTGCGCCTGCCCGGCGCCGGCCCGCCCGTCGAGGCGGAGCGCCCCGCGGGGGTGTGGCGGGGGACGGTGGAGGGCCTGCGCTTCGTGGCCCGCGACCCGCTGCTGCGGGCGATCGCCGTCGTGGGCGCGGCGCTCGTGGCGCTCTACCTGCCGATGGAGGGGGTGCTGCTGCCCACGCACTTCTCCGCGCTCGGGGCGCCGGAGCGGCTCGGCGCGGTCGTCATGGCCCTCTCCGGCGGCGGCGTCGTGGGATCGCTGGCGCACGCGCAGTGGGGCCACCGGCTGCCGCGGCGCGGCACCTTCGTCACCGCGCTCGTGCTCACCGGCGTGTCGATCCTCGGCATGGCCGCGCTGCCGCCGTTCCCCTGGCTGCTCGCCGCGTCGTTCGCGACCGGCGTCGCGTACGGGCCGATCCAGCCGCTCACCAACCTCGCGCTGCAGCGGCGCACCCCCGAGCGGCTGCGGGGCCGCGTCGTCGGCATCCTCGTCGCGAGCCAGTACGCCGCCGGCCCGGTCGGCTACCTGCTCGCGGGACCGCTCGTGGAGGCCGTCGGGCTGCGCCCGGCCTTCCTCGGCCTGGCCGTCGCGCTGCTGGCCGTCGCCTGCGCGGCGCTGCTCGCCCGCGGGCTGCACGGCTTCGACGACCCGCCGGCCGGGCCGCCCGCACCGGGGGGCGCCGCGGGGCCGGGGCAGCCGCACCCGGTGGCCGCGGCGCCGCCCCGCGCGCACGGGGCGGCGCCGCCGGGCTGAGGCCCGGACCTCCGCGGCTCGCCGCGGCCGGGCTCAGTGCGGGTTGTGGCTGCCCGCCTCGGCGTCCTGGCGCACCTCGCTGCCGTCCTCGCTCCACAGCACGTGGTAGATCCCCTCGCGGTCCACCCGGGCGTAGGTGTGCGCGCCGAAGAAGTCGCGCAGCCCCTGCAGGAGCGCGGCCGGCAGCCGGTCGCGGCGCAGCGCGTCGTAGTACGCGAGCGCGCTGGAGAAGCCGGGAGCGGGGACGCCGAGGCGCACCGCGGCCACGACGACGCGCCGCCAGGCGTCCTGCGCGTCGGCGACGGCCCCGGCGAAGTAGTCGTCGAGCAGCAGCGACGCGAGGTGCGGGTCGCGGTCGTACGCCTCCCGGATCCGGTCCAGGAACCGGGCCCGGATGATGCAGCCGCCGCGCCAGATCGTCGCCATGGCGCCCTTGTCGATGCCCCAGCCGTAGTGCTCGCTGCCGGCGGCGATCATGTCGAAGCCCTGGGCGTAGGCGACCACCTTGGACGCGTACAGCGCGGAGCGCACGTCGTCGACGAAGCCCTCCGCCTCCTGCGGGGACAGGGAGCCGGACGGGCCCGGCAGCGACCCCGCGTCGCGCACCGCGCGGCGCTGGTCCGCCGCGCCGGACAGCGAGCGCGCGAAGACGGCCTCGGCGATGCCGGTCACCGGCACGCCGAGCTCCAGCGCCGTCTGCACCGTCCAGCGGCCGGTGCCCTTCTGCTCGGCCTGGTCGACGACGACGTCCACGAGCGGCGAGCCGGTCGCGGCGTCCACCTTGGCCAGCACCGTCGCCGTGGTCTCGATGAGGAACGACTCCAGGTCGCCCTCGTTCCACTCGGCGAACACCTTCGCCAGGTCCGAGGGCTCCATCCCGAGGCCCTGGCGCAGCAGGTCGTACGCCTCGCCGATGAGCTGCATGTCGGCGTACTCGATGCCGTTGTGCACCATCTTGACGAAGTGGCCCGCGCCGTCCGGCCCGACGTACGTGCAGCACGGGGTGCCGTCGACGTCGACGGCGATGGACTCGAGGATCGGGCCCAGGGCGTCGTACGACTCCCGCGAGCCGCCGGGCATGATGCTCGGCCCGAGCAGCGCGCCCTCCTCGCCGCCGGAGACGCCGGTGCCGACGAAGTGCAGGCCGCGCTCGCGCAGGTCGCGCTCGCGGCGGCGGGTGTCCTCGAAGTGGGCGTTGCCGCCGTCGACGACGATGTCGCCCTCCTCGAGGTGCGGCAGCAGCTCCTCGATGGCGGCGTCCGTGCCGGTGCCGGCCTTGACCATGACGACGACGCGGCGCGGGCGCTTGAGCGCGGCGACGAACGACGCCGCGTCCTCGGCGGCCACGAACTCGCCCTCGTCGCCGTAGCGCTCGACCAGCTCGCCCACGCGGGCCCGCGTGCGGTTGTGCAGCGCCACGACGTGGCCGTGCCGGGCGAGGTTGCGCGCGAGGTTGCGGCCCATGACCGCGAGGCCCACCACGCCGATGTCCGCGCGGGCCGCCGCGCCCGCTCCGTCCGTGCTCATGCTGTCTCCACTCCGGCCGTCGCCGGCCGATCCGCTCGTGCGTCGTGCCTGGTCGCCGGGCGCGGGCCGTGCGAGGTCGTCGCGGGTCGCGCGCGGGTCGTACGGGTGCGGGGTCGCCCGCTGACCGTACTAACGTCGAGGGGTGCCCGACGAGCTGCTCCCCCTGAGGTCGACCGCCGAGCTGGACGCGATGCGCGAGGCGGGACGGGTCGTCGCCCTCACCCTGGCCGCGGTCCGGGAGGCGGCCGTGCCCGGCGCCCGGCTGCGCGACCTCGACGAGCTGGCGCAGACGACGATCCGCGAGGCGGGGGCGCTGCCCTCCTTCCTCGGCTACGCGCCGTCCTGGGCGCCCACCCCGTTCAACGGCGCGCTGTGCCTGTCGCCGAACGAGGTCGTGGTGCACGGGCGGCCCACGGGGCGGCGGCTCAAGGACGGCGACCTGCTGAGCATCGACTGCGGCGCGATCGCGGACGGCTGGCACGGCGACGCGGCCGTCACCGTGCACGTCGGCGGGCCGAGCGAGGAGGACCGGCGGCTGGTGCGGGCGACCGAGGAGGCGCTCGCGGCGGGCATCGCGGCCGCGGTGCCGGGCGCGACGCTGCTCGACGTGGCGACGGCGGTCGACGCGGTGGCGCGGCGCCACGGCTTCGCCCACCTGCCCGACCACGGCGGGCACGGGATCGGCCGCAGCATGCACGAGGCCCCGTTCGTGCCGAACCAGCCGACGCAGGACGCCCGGCACCACCGGCTGCGCGCCGGCAACACCATCGCCATCGAGCCGATGCTGCACGCCGGCACCGAGCGCTACCGCACCGCGGGCGACGGCTGGTCGATCGTCACCCTCGACAAGCGCCGCGCCTCGCACTCCGAGCACACCGTCGCCGTCACCGACGACGGCCCGGTCGTCCTCACGCGCCCCTGAGCGGGCGCGCCGCTAGGCTCGCGCACCGATGCTCGCGCTCCTCTCCCCCGCCAAGACGCTCGACCTCGCCTCGAGGGTCACCACCCGCAAGTCCTCGCAGCCGCGGCTGCTCGACGAGGCCGAGCGGCTCGTCGAGGTCATGCGCACCAAGTCCCCGGACGAGGTCGCCGACCTCATGGACCTGTCCGCGCAGCTCGCGCAGCTCAACGTGGAGCGCTACGCCGACTTCGCCCCGCCGTTCACGCGGCGCAACGCGCGCCCGGCGGTGCTGACGTTCGCCGGGGACGTCTACCAGGGGCTCGACGCCCCGGGGCGCTTCGGCGAGCGCGACCTCACCGAGGCGCAGAAGACGCTCCGCATCCTCTCCGGCCTCTACGGCCTGCTCCGCCCCCTCGACCTCATCCAGCCGTACCGCCTGGAGATGGGCGTGCGCCTGGCCACCGAGCGCGGCGCGAGCCTCTACGACTGGTGGGGCGGTCGCATCACCGAGCTCGTCGCGCAGGACCTCGTCGCCTCCCCCGGCGCCGACGCCGTCGTCAACCTCGCCTCCGAGGAGTACGCCCGCGCGGTCCGCTTCGACGACCTCGACGCGCGCGTCGTCACCCCGCGCTTCGAGGACGCCGACGCGCAGGGCCGCTACCGCGTCGTGTCCTTCTCGGCGAAGCGGGCGCGGGGCGAGATGGCCGCGTGGATGGTGCTGCACCGGGTGCGCAGCCCGCGGGCGCTGCGCGAGTTCGACGGCGCCGGCTACCGGTACGACCCCGCGCGCTCGCGCCCGGACGCGCCGGTGTTCCTGCGGGGCTGAGGGGCTGCGCGACCGTGCCGGGAGGATGGGCGGCATGAGCACGCTCCTCGTCACCGCGCACCCGGACACCGGCTCGCTCACCCACGCGGCCGCCGCGCGGCTGCGGGAGCTGCTGGGCCCCGGCGGGTGCGAGGTCGCGCACCTGGCGCAGGAGGGCTTCGACCCGCGGTTCGCGCCGAGCGACCGGGCGGACTACCTGAGCGGCGGCCGGACCTCGCCGGCCGTCGTCGCCGAGCAGCAGCGGCTCGACCGGGCCGAGCACGTCGTCCTGGTGTTCCCCGTCTGGTGGTGGTCGCTCCCCGCGCTGCTCAAGGGGTGGGTGGACCGGGTGTTCGTCGCCGGCTGGGCGTTCCGGGTCGACGAGGACGACCGGGTCGTCCCCGGGCTGCAGCGCCTCACCATGCACCTGCTGGCGCTCTCGGGCACCTCCGAGGCGTCGTACGCGCGGCACGGCTACGCGCAGGCCTTCGCCGCCCAGGTCGAGCACGGCATCGTCGACTACTGCGGCATGCGCCGCGGCACGACGGCCTTCGTGCACGACACGGAGTCCGGGGACCGGGACCGGGTCGCGCGGGACGTCGAGGCGGCCGTCGCCGCGGTCGCCGCGGGGGTCCGCGCCGGCCGCCCGGCGGGCGCCGGGCGCCCCTGAGCCCCCGCTACGCGTCCTCGAGCATCGAGCGCAGCGAGCGCGTCGGCTGCAGCCAGGCGCCCTGGGGCGGCAGGGCGTCGAGGCGGGTGCGGTTCAGCGGCGTGGTGAAGGCGCCGGGCACGTCCTCGAGGTCGAGGAACTCGATGAGCGGGGACTCCTGGGCGTACCCCGCCACCTCGCTGAAGGCGATGACGAGGCACTCGACCCCGTCGCGGGCGTACGACTCCATCGGCTCGAGGAAGTTGCGCCCGTCGGCGCTGGCGACGACGAGCCGGCGCAGCGGGCGCTGGGTGACCCGCAGCGCGATGTGGTCGAGCATCGCGTCGTCGATGTCGTCGTCGGACTGCAGCTTGGGCTTGGCGAAGACCGCGAAGCCGCTCGCGCGCAGCGCCTCGACCCAGCCGCGCACCGAGGCCGCCTGGCCCGGGGCGATGTTCGTGAACACGCAGCCCTCGACGTCGCGGCCGCCGCTGCCCTGCACGAACCAGCGGGCGATGGCGTCGAAGCGCGGGCGCGACGCGGACGAGGGGCGCCCGCCGATGACGCCGGCGAGCGTGGCGTCGATGTTCGGCGCGTCCCAGACCAGCAGGTCCAGGGGCGCGTCGGTGGCGACGGTGCTGCCGTACGGGGCGGGCGTCGTGGTGCTCACCCGGCTCATCATGCCGCTCCCCCGGGCTGCGGCGCCGCACGCCCCGCGCCACCCTGGGCGCGTGGACCCCGCCCTGGCGCCCTGGACGGCCGCGTACGCCGCGGCGGCGCTGCTCTACGCCGGCTTCCAGTGGACGGTGCAGCTGGTGGTCTACCCGCAGATGGCGCGGGTTCCGGCCGCGGCGTTCCCGGCGTACGAGGACGCGCACCGGCGGCGGGTCACGCTGCTCGTCGGACCGCTGTTCCTCGCCCTCGCGGTCACCGCCGGGGTGCTGGTGCTGGCGCCGCCCGAGGGGGTCGGCGCGGGCGAGCGCCTCGTCGCGGCCGCCGGCCTGGCCGGCGTGGTCGGGACGACCGGGCTGCGCGCGGCGCCGCTGCACGGCCGGCTGGCGCAGGGGTGGGACGCCGGGCTGCACCGGGCGCTGCTGCGGTGGGACGCCCTGCGCACCGCCGCCGCCACGGTGCAGGCGGTGCTCGCCGGCTGGCTGCTGGTGGGGTGAGGGTCAGCCCTCGTCGGGGTCGAGCTCCCAGGTGTGCACCGGCCGGTTCGAGTGCATGCCGCGCACGTACCGCCGCAGGAGCTCGCGCATCGCGTCGGTGCGGTCGAGGTCGCTCGTCGCCTCGATGTGCCGCAGCGCGCGCTGCTGCCACGCCGCGCCGTTCGTCTGGGTGAGGCACCGCCCCTCGACGATGCCCAGGAGCCGCTCGCGCACGTCGGCGTCGACGCCCCAGCGCTGCAGGCCCTCGTGGGCCATCGGGAGCAGGCGCCGCAGCACCAGCTCCGTGGCCGGCACCTCGCCCACGCCCGGCCAGTAGAGGCCGGCGTCGATGCCGTCGCGCGCCGCGGCGTGGAAGTTGTCCTCGGCCGCCCTGAACGACATCTGCGTCCACAGCGGCCGGTCGGCCTCGACCAGCGTCCGCGTGACGCCGTAGAAGAAGGCCGCGTTGGCGAGCACGTCGACGACGGTCGGCCCGGCGGGCAGCACGCGGTTCTCCACCCGCACGTGCGGCTTGCCGCGCACGACGTCGTACACGGGCCGGTTCCAGCGGTAGATCGTGCCGTTGTGCAGCCGCAGCTCCTGCAGCCGCGGGACGTCCCCGCGCTCCAGCGTCGCGGTCGGGTCCTCCTCGTCGCAGATCGGGAGCAGCGCCGGGAAGTAGCGCACGTTCTCCTCGAACAGGTCGAAGATCGAGGTGATCCAGCGCTCGCCGAACCACACGCGCGGGCGCACGCCCTGCGCCTTGAGCTCGTCGGGGCGGGTGTCGGTCGCCTGCTCGAACAGCGCGATGCGGGTCTCGGCCCAGAGCTCCTTGCCGAAGAGGAACGGCGAGTTCGCCCCGAGCGCCAGCTGCGCGCCGGCGACGCACTGCGCCGCGTTCCAGTACGCCGGGAACTGCTCAGGGCTCACCTGCAGGTGCAGCTGCGCCGAGGTGCACGCCGCCTCGGGGGCGATGGAGTCGGACTGGGTCGACAGCCGGTCCCGCCCGGTGATCTGGATGCGCACCGCCTCGCCGCGCGCCGCGACGATCTGCTCGTTGATGAGCGCGTAGCGCGGGTTCGCGCTGAGGCTCTCGACCGTGACGTGCCCCTCCTGCAGCGTCGGCAGGATCCCCACCATGACGATGTGCGTGCCGATGCCCTCCGCCGCGGCCGCCGCGGCGTTGAGGCTCGCGCGCACCTGGGCCTCGTAGTCCGTCGCCCCCGCCCCGGCCAGCGGGCGCGGCGGCACGTTGATCTCCACCGTGAACTGCCCGAGCTCGGTGACGAAGTCGGGGTTCGCGATGACCTCGAGCACCTCGGCGTTGCGCATCGCCGGGTCGAAGCCGCCGTCGACGAGGTTGAGCTCGATCTCCAGCCCGGTGAGGGGGCGCTCGACGTCGAAGCGCGCCTCGCCCAGCATGCGGGCGAACACGTCGAGGCACTGGCGCACTTTGGCGCGGTACCGCTGGCGGTCCTCGCCGGTGAAGGTCCGGCTCGCGACGTCCTGTCCCATGCGGCGCCTCCTACCCCGGGCCTGGGCTGCTCGACCCCCGCTCGCGGGCCACGCGCACGGCCCCCGCGGGATCCTCCTGCAGCAGCGCCAGCAGGTCCAGCGCCGCGACCGCGCGTGGGTCGAGGGCGGCGGGGTCCCCGCCCGCCTCGCGGTAGCCCTCCCCCACGGCCGCCCCGAGCCCGGCGGGCAGGTCCCCGCCGGGGCGCAGCAGCGCGGCGAGGTCCCGGGCCGGGGCCCCGGGGCCGGCCCGGTCCCAGCCCACGAGCGCCGCGACGCCCCAGCGCCCGCGCTGCGGCGCGACGAGCACGCGGCGGGCGCGCAGGTCGCCGTGGACGAGCACGGCCGGACCCCCGTCGAGCGCCGGGGCGAGCGCGCGGGCGTACGAGCGCACGGCCGCCGCCCCGTCCCCGGCCAGCCCGGCGGCGGCGAGGCGCCGCTCGACCCGGCCGGTGAGGGGCTCCGGCGGGGAGGGCGGGGACGCCGGTGCCGGCGGTCGCGCGCGGTGCAGCGCGGCGAGCGCGGCGCCCAGCGCCCGCCCCAGGCCGTCGGCCGCGGCGCCGACGCGCCCGGCCGCCCGGTCCAGGGGCGTGGCGTGCACCCACTCCGACAGGAGCGCGGGCTCGCCGGCCAGCTCGCCCGCGGGGTCCGCGCGCAGCAGCGCCGGGCAGGGCACGGCCGCCGGCGCGGGGCGCGGGCCCTCGGGGGCCAGCGCGGCGAGGACGGCGGCCTCGGCGCCCGCGCGGGACGCGTCGCCCGGCCGGCGCAGCACCAGCCGGCGGCCGGTGTCGGTGGTGAGCCGGACCGAGCGCGAGGAGCCGGGCAGCGGGGCGACGAGGGCGACGCGCTCGCGCCGCAGCGCCGCGTGCACCCACGACAGCAGCCGGGGCGGCAGGGCGTCCGCGGCCCCGCCGCGGAGCACGACGAGGCCGTCCAGCCCGTCGTGGCGCTGCCCCACCCGACCACCCCCCGCGGCGCGTCCCTCCCCGAACCTGTCGCACCCCGCACCTACCTTGACCGTCGTGCGACTGCTCCACACCTCCGACTGGCACCTGGGCCGCTCCTTCCACCGCGAGGACCTGCTCGGGGCCCAGGCCGCGTTCGTCGACGCCCTCGTCGCGACCGTGCGCAGCGAGCGGGTGGACGCGGTGGTGGTCGCGGGGGACCTCTACGACCGCGCGCTGCCGCCCGTCGACGCCGTCCGCCTCTGCAACGAGGCCCTCGCCCGGCTCGCGGCCGAGCGGGTGCGGGTCGTCGCGATCTCCGGCAACCACGACTCCGCGGGGCGGCTCGGCTTCGCCGCCGGCCTCATCGACGCCGCCGGCATCCACCTGCGCACCGACCCGGCGCGGGTCGGCGACCCCGTGCTCCTCGAGGACCGGCACGGCGCGGTGGCGGTGTACGCGGTGCCCTACCTCGAGCCGGAGACGGCCCGCGGGGCCCTGGGCTGCGACGGGCGCAGCCACGCCGCCGTGCTGGGCGCGGCGGCGGCCGCGGCGCGCACCGACCTGTCCGCGCGCGCCCCCGGCACCCGCTCGGTCGTCGTGGCGCACGCGTTCGTCGCCGGCGGGCTGCCGAGCGACTCCGAGCGCGACATCTCCGTCGGCGGGGTCTCGGCGGTCCCGCTCGACCTGCTCGACGGCTTCTCCTACGCCGCGCTCGGGCACCTGCACGGCGCGCAGGTGCTCGCGCCCCACGTGCGCTACAGCGGCTCCCCGCTGGCCTACTCGTTCTCCGAGGAGCACCAGCGCAAGGCCGCCTGGCTCGTCGACCTCGACGCGGCGGGGGTGGCGGGCGTGGAGCGGGTCGACCTGCCGGTGCCGCGGCGCGTCGCGCGGGTCTCGGGCACGCTCGACGCCCTGCTCACGGACCCCCGCCACGCCGCCCTGCAGGACGCGTGGCTGCAGGTCACGCTCACCGACCCGGTGCGGCCCCGCGCCGCCATGGAGCGCCTGCGCGCGCGCTTCCCGCACGCGCTGGTCCTGCAGTTCGCCCCGAGCGGTGCGCAGGCCCCGCGACCCGACTACGCCGCGCGGGTCAGCGGGCTCGACGACCTCGCCGTGGCGCTGCGCTTCGTCGAGGACGTCCGCTCCCCCGCCGACGCCGACGAGGTGGCGCTGCTGCGCGAGGCGCTGGAGGCGCAGCGGCGCGCCGAGGCGGTCCTCTGATGCGGCTGCACGCGCTGGAGGTGACGGCCTTCGGGCCGTTCGCCGGGACCGAGCGGGTCGACCTCGACGCGCTGGCCGCGTCCGGCCTCTTCCTCCTGCACGGCCCGACCGGCGCCGGCAAGACGAGCGTGCTCGACGCCGTGTGCTACGCGCTCTACGGCGTCGTGCCGGGCCACCGCCAGCGCACCGCCCGGCTGCGCAGCGACCACGCCGACCCCGCGGACCGCACCGGCGTCGTCCTGGAGCTGACCCTGCGCGGGCGGCGGCTGCGCGTCACCCGCCAGCCCGCGTGGGACCGGCCCAAGCGCCGCGGGACCGGCACGACGCAGGACCCGGCCCGCACCCTGGTCGAGGAGCTGCGCGGGGGGGCCTGGTCGGCCCTCAGCACCCGCAACGACGAGGCGGCGCACCTGCTCCACGGGCTCCTCGGCATGAGCGCCGCCCAGTTCTGCCAGGTCGTCCTCCTCCCGCAGGGGCAGTTCGCCGACTTCCTGCGCGCCGACGCCGAGGCGCGCCGCCCGATCCTCGAGCAGCTCTTCGAGACCCGGCGCTTCTCCGCCGTCGAGGACTGGCTGGCCGCGCGCCGCCGCGACAGCGCCGCACGGGTCGGGGACGCGCGGGCAGGGGTGGACGAGCTGGTCGCGCGGGCCTCCGAGGCGGCCCGCGGGCTCGGGGCGGCGGGCGGGACCGGCACGACGGCCGCGGGCGCCGCCTGCGCCCCCGTGGCGGAGCGGCCGGAGCGCGCCGCCGAGGCCGGGGCGTGGCTCGACGCCCTGCGCGCCGTCGCGCAGGCGGGGGCGGCGGCCAGCGCCCGGGCCCGCGCCGGCGCCCAGGAGGCGCTCGACGGCGCCAGGGCCGCCCTCGACGGCGCGCGCGCCCTGCACGCCCTGCAGCAGCGCCACGCGGCGGCCCGCCGGGGCTGGCAGGAGCTCGAGCTCCGGGCGGCCGGGCACCAGCGGGCGCGCGAGGTCCTCGAGGTGGGCCTGCGGGCCGCACCGGTCGCCGCGCTGCGCGACGTGGAGCGCGCCGCCGCCGACCGGCACGAGGCGGCGCTCGCCCAGGTCGAGGCCGCGCGCTCCGCCGCCGGCGACCTGCTCGCCCGGGGCGGCCCCTGCCCGGACGCACCTGCCGGGGACCGCTCGGGCGACGGGCCCGCGGAGGGGACGGGCCCGTCGGGGACGGACGACCCGCCCCGGGGCGTCCCGGCCGCGGGTCCCGGTGCGCTGCCGCGCCCGGCGGGGGTGGAGGAGGACGGGGTCCCCGGCCAGCTCGACCTGCTCGACGCCATCGACGAGGTGGCCGCGCTCGCGAGCACCGCGGAGGCACCGGAGCCTCCTGCGGCGAGCGCGACGACGCGGCGCCGCGACGGCGTCGCCGCCGCGGCGCGCGGCCTGCGCGAGCAGGCGGCCCGGCTCGACGGCGCCGTCGCCGAGGAGCGGCGGGCCGACGAGCTCGCTCGCGAGGTCGCGGCGCTGGCCGCGCGCGCGGACCGCGAGGACCGACGGGCAGCGGCGGCCCGTCTCCGCCTCACCGAGCAGGACCGGCGCACGCAGGGCCTGCACGAGCGCGTCGCGGCGCTCGAGCCGGTGGCCGGCGGGCTCGCGTCGCTCGACGCCGAGCGCGTCGCCGTCGCCGCCCGCCACGAGGCCGCCCGCGAGCGCGACCGGCTCGCACAGGTCGCGGCGGCAGCCCGGGCCGCGGCGCGGCACGCCGTCGACGCGGCCCAGCGCGCCCGGCAGGACTGGCTCGACCTGCGCGAGGCGCGCCTCGAGGCCATGGCGGCCGAGCTGGCGCAGGGGCTCGCCGTCGGCGCGGACTGCCCGGTCTGCGGCAGCCCCGAGCACCCCAGCCCCGCCGTGCACGCCGACGGGGCCGCCGGGCTCGCCGACGCCGAGGCCGCCGCGGAGCAGGAGCACCTGGCCCGCGAGACCGAGCGCGAGCTCGCCGAGGCGGCCGCGGCCGACGCCGCCACGCGCCTCGGCGCCGCCCGGGCCCGCGCCGGCGGCGACGCCCCCCTGCCCGACCTGGCCGCGGAGCTGGCCGACCTCGAGCAGCGGTGCACCGGAGCCCGCACCGCGGCCGCCGGCCTCGCGGCCGCCCGCACCGACCTCGCCGCGGCGCGCGCCGAGCGCGAGCGGTCCGAGGCCGAGGCGCACGGGGCGGGCGCGGCCGCCGCGGCGGCACGGGCCCGGCACGACGCCCTGGCCGCCGACCTGCGGGCGCGCAGCGCCGCCGTCGAGGCCGAGCGGGGCGCCGCACCGAGCGTGGCCGAGCGCCAGGCCGGGCTCCGCCGCGACGCGGACCGCCTCGACGCGCTCGCGGCGGCGCTCACCGGCCTCGCCACCGCCGAGGGCGACCTCGCCCGGGCGGGCGCGGGGGTCGCTGCGGCTGCGTGCACCGCCGGCTTCACCGACCCCGCCGAGGCGGTGGGCGCGCTGGAGCGCCTGGTCGCCGCCGGCGGCGCGGAGCGCCTGCGCGCGGCCGTCGAGGAGGAGGCCGCCCGCCGTGCCGCCCTGCACGCGCAGCTGCACGACCCGGAGCTGGCCGGGGCGGCCGGGCGCCCGGCGCCGGACCTCCCGGGCCTCGAGGCGGCCCACGCCGCCCGCGCCGCCGAGCACGAGGCGGCCTGCGCGCGCGACGCCCGGGTGCAGGCCGCTCTGGCCGCCCTCGACGGCCACCGCGCCGCGCTCGCGAGGCTGCTCGACGCCCTCGCGCCGCTCGAGCGCGAGCACGCCGTCGTCGACGGCCTGTCGCGCCTCGCCGAGGGCACGGGCAGCGACAACGCCAAGCGGATGCGCCTGTCGGCGTACGTGCTGGCCGCGCGGCTCGAGCAGGTCGCGGCCGCCGCCACCGAACGGCTGCTGCTCATGTCGGCGGGCCGCTACAGCCTCGTCCACACCGACCAGGGGTCCTCCGGGCGCGGCCGGGCCGGGCTGGGGCTGCGCGTCGTCGACGCGTGGACCGGGCAGGAGCGCGACACGACCACCCTCTCCGGCGGCGAGTCCTTCACCGCCTCGCTCGCGCTGGCGCTCGGCCTGGCCGACGTGGTCGCCGACGAGGCCGGCGGCGCCCGGCTCGGCACGCTCTTCGTCGACGAGGGCTTCGGCACGCTCGACGACCAGGCCCTCGACGAGGTCATGGACGTGCTCGACGGCCTGCGCGCCGGCGGCCGGGTGGTGGGGATCGTCAGCCACGTCGCCGACCTGCGCCAGCGGGTGCCGGCGCAGCTGCGGGTCGCCAAGGCCTGCACCGGCTCCACCCTGCACGCCGCCCCCGCCTGACCCGGCGGGTGCCGCACGCCACTGGTCCGTCCGGGTGAGCGGGCAATCCGGACGCCCCGGCGCCGCCGAAGCACCGGCGTACGGGGCGGCGGCGTGCACGCGAGGGGGTGGGACGGGACGATGGCCGACGTGGCACGAGGACGCGGGTGGCTCAGGCCGGTCGAGGACGACGCCGAGGCGGGCGCAGCGCCCACGCTCGAGGTCCTCCTGCAGCGGGTGGCCCGCGGCGACCAGGACGCCTTCGAGGGCGTGTACGACCTCGTGGCCGGCCAGGTGCTCGGAGTGGTGCGGCGGGTCCTGCGCGACCCCGCGCAGTCCGAGGAGGTCGCCCAGGAGGTGCTCGTCGAGGTGTGGCGCCTCGCCAGCCGCTTCGACCCCGGGCGCGGCACGGCGCAGAGCTGGGTGCTCACCATGGCCCACCGCCGCGCCGTGGACCGGGTGCGCTCGGCGCAGGCGGCGAGCGACCGCGAGGAGCGGGTCGCCGTGCGCGACCAGCAGCCGGCGTACGACGAGGTGGCCGAGCAGGTCGAGGCGCGCCTCGAGGCGGAGCAGGTCCGCCGCTGCCTCGGCTCGCTGACCGACCTGCAGCGCGAGTCGGTGACGCTCGCGTACTACCGGGGGTGCACGTACCGGGAGGTCTCCGACCTGCTGGCCGTGCCGCTCGGGACGGTGAAGACACGGATGCGCGATGGGCTGATCCGGCTGCGCGACTGCCTGGGGGTGGCCTGGTGAGCTCGGAGCTGCACACGCTGACGGGCGCGTACGCGCTGCACGCCCTCCCGCCGGACGAGGAGGCGGAGTTCGAGCGGCACCTGCGCGAGTGCGACGACTGCCGCCAGGAGGTCCGCGAGCTCGAGGCGACCACGGCGCAGCTGGGGGCGGCCGCGGCCGTCACCCCGCCGCCGGAGCTCAAGCGCCGGGTGATGGCGCACGTCGCCACCACCCGCCAGGAGCCGCCGCGCTCCTCGGCGGCCCGCTCCGCCGCGCACCGGCGCTGGTGGGCGCAACCGGCGGGCATCGCCGCCGCGGTGCTGCTCGCCGTGTCCGTCGGGCTCGGCGGCGTCGCCCTCGACCAGCGCTCGGACCTGTCCGAGGCCCGGGCGCAGCAGCAGGCGGTGGCGGCCGTCCTCGCCGACCCCGACCGGCGCATCGCCACCGCGGCCCTCGGCACGGCGACGGGCACGGTGGTCGTGGCCGACGACCGCGCGGTGTTCCTCGCGAGCGACCTCGAGGACCTGCCCGAGGACCGCACGTACCAGCTCTGGACGCTGCGTGACGACGGCACCGACATCCGCTCCGCAGGCCTGCTCGAGGCCCAGGACGGCACGACCCAGTCGCTCGTCGAGGACCTCGACGGCACCGAGGCCCTCGCCGTCTCGGTGGAGCCCGCGGGCGGCTCGGAGCAGCCGACGGCCGACCAGATCCTCGGCGCGGTCCCGCTGGCCTAGGCTCCCCGCGTGGCGCGCCCCTGGCAGGACCTCCTCGTCCGCGCGGCGCGGGTCGCGGTCCGCGAGGGGCCGCGCCTGCTCCGGGCGGGCCGGGGCCCCTCGCCGCGCCGCCCGGTGCGCCCGGTCGAGGTGCCGCGGGGGCGGCGCATCGCGTACGCCCCCGAGCCCGACGGGCGCGCCGACCCCGGCGAGGTGGTGTGGACCTGGGTCGCGTACGAGGACGACCCCCGCCAGGGCAAGGACCGCCCGGTGCTCGTCGTGGGCCGCGACGGGCGCGAGCTGCTCGGGCTCATGCTGTCCAGCCAGGACGAGCGCGACGGCGACCCGCGCTGGCTCGCCCTCGGCAGCGGCGCCTGGGACGGCCGGGCCCGCCCCAGCTGGGTCCGCCTCGACCGCGTGCTGCGCGTCGACGAGGACGGCGTGCGCCGCGAGGGCGCCGTCCTGGACCGCCCCCGCTTCGACCGCGTCGCCGACGCCCTGCGCACCCGCCACGGCTGGACCTGACCGCCGCACCCGCATGGTCGCCGCCGGGGCCTGCACGGTCGCCGCCGGCGGGCTGCATGATCACCGCCGGGGGCCTGCATGATCACCGCCGGGGACCTGCATGATCGCGCCCCAGGGCTGCGC
>NZ_QZEZ01000010.1:0-49060 GCF_003594885.1 Vallicoccus soli | reverse complement strand
TGATCATGCGCCTCCCCGGCCGTGACCATGCGCCTCCCCGGCCGTGATCATGCGCCTCCCCGGGCGCGACCATGCAGTCGCCCGGGACGGGGTGGGGTCAGGGGCGGGCGAGGCGGTCGACGACGTGGGCGAAGGCCCAGGGGGCGCGGCGGGCGGCGGGGACGAGGCGGCGGCGCACGGCGGGGCGGGAGGAGGCCCAGAGCAGGCCGCGGGTGAGGCGGCGGTAGTCGCCGGTGGCGCGGCGCCAGGCGCGCTCGTACTCGTGGGGGCGGCCGGCGACCAGGCACCGCACGAGCTCGCGGGCGCCGATCAGGCCGACGGCGATGCCCTCGCCGGTGAGGGCGTCGACGTACCCGGCGGCGTCGCCGGCGAGCAGCACGCGCCCGTCGACCCGGCGCCGGGCGCGCTGCTGCAGCGGGCCGGCCCCGCGCACCGCGGAGGCGGGCTCGGCCCCGGCGAGGCGCTCGCGCAGCGCGGGGAAGCGGTCGAGCCAGGCCTCGTACGGGCGCCCTCCCCCGCAGAGGACGGCGACGCCGACGAGGTCGTCGGCGACCGGGGTGACGTACGCCTCGGCGTCCGTCGCCCAGTGCACCTCGACCGCGTCGGACCAGGGGGCCACCGCCCAGTGCCGGCGCAGGCCGTAGCGGGGGCGCCCGCGCACCGGCGCGTCCAGCCCGAGCGCGCGGCGCAGCGGCGAGTGCAGGCCGTCGGCGGCGACGGCCCAGGGGGCGCGCACGCCGGCGACCTCCACCTCGCCGGGGCGCACCAGCGGCGCCGCAGCGCGGGCGGCGACCCGGCGCACCCCGAGGGCGGACGCGCGCTCGGCGAGCGCGCCGGACAGGGCGGTGCGCCGCACCCCCAGGCCGGGCCCCGAGCGGAAGCGGGCGGTGGCGGCGGGGCCGCGCCCGTCGACGTACGCGATGCCGTGGAACTCGCGCCCCGGCGGCTCGACCCCGAGCCGGGCGAGCGCGTCGCGCGCCGGGGGCATCAGCCCCTCGCCGCAGGCCTTGTCGACCGGGCCGGGCCGCGGGTCGACGACGACCACGTCCATCCCGGCGAGCGCGGCCTCGACCGCGGTGCCGAGCCCGACCGGCCCGGCCCCGACGACGACGAGGTCGGCCCTCACCCGCGCCCGCGCCCGCGCCCGCGCCCCAGGGCCGCCTCCTCGGCGCGCAGGCGCACCGCGAGCAGCGGGACGTTGAGCACCGTGAAGACGAGCGCGGTGACCCACGCGGTGTGCACCAGCGGCAGCGCGACGCCCTCGACGACGACGGCGACGTAGTTGGGGTGGTTCACCAGCCGGTACGGCCCGCCGGTGACGAGCGGCATCCCCGGCACGACGACGACGCGGGTGTTCCAGCGGTGCCCGAGGGTGCGGATCGACCACCAGCGCAGGCCCTGCGCCAGCAGCGCGAGGGCGAGCATCGGCCAGCCCAGCCAGGCCAGGAACGGCCGGTCGAGCACCAGCACCTCGACGAGGCAGCCCACGAGCAGGCCGGTGTGCAGGACGACCATGGAGGGGTAGTGGCCGAAGCCGGTCTCGACCCCGCCCCGCGCGAGCGACCAGCGGATGTTCCGGGCGGACAGGACGAGCTCGGCCAGCCGCTCGACCGCGTAGAGGCCGACGAGGAGGCAGTACGCGGCGACGCTCGACACGCGCCCCATCCCACCACGGGCGCGCCCCGCCCGCTCACCGCTCGGACCGCCCGCTCACCACTCGAGCAGCACGAGCTCCGCGCAGAAGCCGGGGCCCATGGCCAGCAGCACGGCCGGGGCGCCCGGGGTGCCGCGACCCTCGGCGATGGTCCGGTCGAGGACGTGCAGCACCGAGGACGAGCTGAGGTTGCCGGTGTCGGCCAGGCACTCCCAGGTCACGTCGAGCGCGCCGTCGGGCAGCTCCAGGGCGCGCTGCACGGCCTGCAGCACCTTGGGCCCGCCGGGGTGCGCGAGCCACGTCGCGACGTCGACGGTCTTGAGGTCGTGGTCCTCGAGGAACCCCCGGACGTCCTCGCCCAGGTGGGCCTCGACGACGTCGGCGACCGACGCGGCGAGGACGATGCGGAAGCCGCTGCCCCCGACGTCCCAGCCCATGACGCGCTCGGTGTCCGGGTAGAAGCGGCTGCGCGAGGCCAGGACCCGCGGCGCCGCGTCGAGCCCCATCCGCCGGGCGCGCTCCTCGCCCACCATGACCACGGCCGCGGCGCCGTCGCCGAAGAGGCCGCTGGCCACGAGGTTGGCCATGGAGGTGTCGTCGGCCTGGAAGGTCAGCGAGCACAGCTCGACCGACAGCAGCACCGCGACGTCGTCGGGGTGCCCCACGAGGTGGTCGTGCAGCCGGGCGATCCCGGCAGCCCCGGCCACGCAGCCGAGCCCGAAGACCGGCAGGCGCTTGACGTCGGGGCGCAGCCCCAGCCGCGGGACGAGCCGCGCGTCGAGGCTCGGCGCGCCGATGCCGGTGACCGAGGTGGCCAGCAGCAGGTCGACGTCCTCCCCGGCGAGGCCCGCGCGGTCCAGCGCCTCGCGGACCGCCCGCTCGCCCAGGCTCGTGCCCACGTCGAGGAACCGGTCGTTGGCGCCGCCGAAGCCGCCGAGCCGCGCGTACTCCTCCAGCGGCACGGCGAGCGAGCGCTGCCGGACGCCGGCCGCGGCGTGCAGCCGCTCCATGACGGGGCGGCGGTCGGTCTGGTCGCCCAGCACGACGTCGCCGATGGTCGCCGTGATCGTCGCCTGGTCGTACGCGTGCTCGGGGACCACCCCGGCCGCGGCGGCGATCCTCGTCATCCGGCCGTCCTCATGCGCGGACGCTACCCCGGGCCCCCGGGGGCGGGCACCCGGGACCTCCGGCCCGGGCAGGACAGGACCTCCGCCCGCTCAAGCGGCGCGGCGCGGGGGCCGACGTGGAGGGGGAGGCCACCGCACCGCCCGCGCACCCACAGGAGTCGCCACCATGTGCTCGCACCAGCCGACCTGCCCCGCCGCCGACGCCGTCGACCACGAGGCCGCGGCCATCGTCAGCGCCCACCCCGAGCAGGGCTGGAACCTGCTCTGCAACGGCGTCGTGGTCTTCGAGGACACCGGCGAGATCCTGCCGACCGGCCAGGTCGTCGCCCCGCACCGCGCGCGCCCGCTCGTCGCGGCCGCCTGACCCCGGCCCCCTCCCGGCCGGCTCAGTCGGCGAGCTCCTCGACCGGCGGGCAGGAGCAGACGAGGTTGCGGTCGCCGTACGCCCCGTCGATCCGGCGCACCGGCGGCCAGTACTTGGCCGCCGTCGTGCCCGCCGGGTAGGCCGCGAGGGCGCGGTCGTAGCCGTGCTCCCACGGCCCGGCCAGGTGCGCCGCGGTGTGCGGGGCCTGGCGCAGGGGGTTGTCGGTGGCGTCCCACTCCCCCGCGCCGACCTTCTCGATCTCGGCGCGGATCGCGACCATGGCGTCGCAGAACCGGTCGAGCTCGGCGAGGTCCTCGCTCTCCGTCGGCTCGATCATGAGCGTCCCGGCGACCGGGAACGACATGGTCGGGGCGTGGAAGCCGTAGTCGACGAGCCGCTTGGCGACGTCGTCGACCGTGACGCCCGTGCGCTTGGTGATCGCGCGCAGGTCGACGATGCACTCGTGGGCGACGAGCCCGTCGCGGCCCGTGTAGAGCACCGGGTAGTGCTCCGCGAGCCGAGCGGCGACGTAGTTGGCGCCGAGCACCGCCACCTGCGTGGCCTCGCGCAGCCCGTCGCCGCCCATGAGGCGCACGTACGCCCAGGAGATCGGCAGGATGCCGGCGGAGCCGTACGGGGCGGCCGAGACGGGCCCGACGCCGGTCCCCGGCGCGGGCGGCGTCGACGCGGCGGCCTGCGGGTCGAGGGGGTGGCCGGGCAGGTACGGCGCGAGGTGCGCGCGCACGGCCACCGGCCCCACGCCCGGCCCGCCGCCGCCGTGCGGGATGCAGAAGGTCTTGTGCAGGTTGAGGTGCGACACGTCGGCGCCGAAGCGGCCCGGGCGGGCCAGGCCGACGAGCGCGTTGAGGTTGGCGCCGTCGACGTACACCTGCCCGCCGGCGTCGTGCACCAGCGCGCAGACCCCGCGGATCGACTCCTCGTAGACCCCGTGGGTCGAGGGGTACGTGACCATGAGCGCGGCGAGGTCCTCGCGGTGCGCGTCGACCTTCGCGCGCAGGTCGTCGAGGTCGACGTTCCCGGCGTCGTCGCAGGCGACGACGACGACCCTGAGCCCGGCCATGACGGCCGACGCGGCGTTGGTGCCGTGCGCCGAGGACGGGATGAGGCACACCCGCCGCTCGCCCTGGCCGTTGGCCCGGTGGTACGCCCGGATGGCCAGCAGCCCGGCGAACTCGCCCTGCGACCCCGCGTTGGGCTGCAGGGACACCGCGTCGTACCCGGTGACCTCGGCGAGCCAGCGCTCGAGCTGCGCGATGAGCTCGCGGTAGCCCTCGGTCTGGTCGTCCGGCGCGAACGGGTGGACCTGCGCGAACTCGGGCCAGGTGATCGCGGCCATCTCGGTGGTCGCGTTGAGCTTCATCGTGCAGGAGCCGAGCGGGATCATGCCGCGGTCGAGGGCGTAGTCCTTGCGCGCCAGGTCGCTGATGTAGCGCAGCATCGCGGTCTCCGAGCGGTGCGCGGAGAAGACCGGGTGGGTGAGGTACGCCGAGGTGCGCAGCAGCGCCTCCGGCAGCGCGTCGGGCGCCTGCTCGTCGAGCGCGTCGACGTCCCCGGGCACGCCGAACGCCGCCCACACCCGCCCGAGCACCTCGGGGGTCGTCGTCTCGTCGCAGGCGGCGCCGACGACGTCCTCGTCGACGAGGCGCAGGTTGACCCCGCGCGCCGCGGCGGCCTCGACGACCTCGCGGGCCCGGCCGGGCACCCGCGCCTGCACCGTGTCGAAGAAGGCGCCGTGCACGACCTCGACCCCGCCGGCGCGCAGCCCGGCGGCGAGCACCGCGGCGAGGCGGTGCGTGCGCGCGGCGATGGTCCGGATCCCCTCCGGGCCGTGCCACACGGCGTACATCGAGGCCATGACGGCCAGCAGCACCTGCGCGGTGCAGATGTTGCTCGTGGCCTTCTCGCGGCGGATGTGCTGCTCGCGGGTCTGCAGGGCCAGCCGGTACGCCGTCGCCCCGTCCGCGTCCTTGCTCACGCCGACGAGCCGCCCGGGGAGCGAGCGGGCCAGGCCCTCGCGCACCGCGAGGTAGCCGGCGTGCGGGCCGCCGAAGCCCAGCGGCACCCCGAAGCGCTGGCTCGAGCCCACCGCGACGTCGGCGCCGGCCTCGCCCGGCGGGCGCAGCAGCGCGAGGGCCAGCAGGTCGGCGGCCACGGCGACGAGCGCGCCGCGCGCGTGCGCCTGCTCGACGAGCGGCGCGTGGTCGCGGACCGCGCCGGAGGCCCCCGGGTACTGCACGAGCACGCCGAAGACGTCGCCCTCGGGCAGGCCCGGCCCGTCCGGGCCGAGGTCGGCGACGACCACCGGGATGCCCAGCGGCTCGGCCCGGGTGCGCACGACCGCGAGGGTCTGGGGCAGCGCGTCGGCGTCGACGACGAGCGCCGCCCCCGCCGGCGCCTTCGACGCCCGGCGCATGAGGGTCATCGCCTCGGCGGCGGCGGTGGCCTCGTCGAGCAGCGAGGCGCCCGCGACCGCGAGGCCGGTGAGGTCGGTGACGACCGTCTGGAAGCTCAGCAGCGCCTCGAGCCGGCCCTGGGAGATCTCCGGCTGGTACGGCGTGTACGCCGTGTACCAGGCCGGGTCCTCCAGCACGTTGCGCTGCACGACCGCCGGGACGTGCGTGCCGTGGTAGCCCAGGCCGATCATCGGCACGAGCACGCGGTTGCGCGCGGCGAGCGCGCGCAGCTCGGCGACGACCTCCGCCTCGCTCGCGGCCGGCGGCAGGTCCAGCGGCGCGCCGTCGCGGATCGCCTCGGGCATGGCGCCCTTGGTCAGCGCCTCGAGGCTGGGCTGGCCGACGGCGTCGAGCATCCGCTGGCGCTCGTCGGCCGAGGGGCCGACGTGGCGCTCGACGAAGGGGGTGCCGGCGAGGTCGCGCAGCGAGGGGGTCGTACGGGGCACGGGAGGGCTCCTGACGGGCAGGCCTCGGCGGGCGCCGGGCCGCGGGTGCGGGCGCCTCCCCCAGTCACGGCGCTGCGCGCGCCGCCCCTGGTGTGCCTCGTCCGCGCGGTCCGGTGGCCTGAGAGGTTCCGGGAGCGTTGCCCCTTCGGCGCCCGGCGCTGGCTGCGCCGGGACTCTCCCGCGCGGAGTCGTCAGCGGGTACGGGCGCCGAGCCTACCCGCCGCGCGGGGGTGCCGCGAGGCGCCGCGCGGGCCTCAGCCGGCCGAGCGCGCCCGGCGCCGGGCGGAGAGCTCGTCGTCGGCGCCCGGGGCGGCGGGGGCCTCGTCGCCGGCGCGCTCGGCCGGCAGGTGCGCGAGCGAGCCCTCGACCTCGCGCCAGACCCGCCCCACGGCGATGCCGAAGACGCCCTGCCCGCCCTGGACGAGGTCGACGACCTCGTCGGCGGAGGTGCACTCGTAGACGCTGGCCCCGTCGCTCATCAGCGTGATCTGCGCCAGGTCGTCGATCCCGCGGTCGCGCAGGTGCCCGACCGCGGCGCGGATCTGCTGGAGCGACACCCCGGTGTCGAGCAGCCGCTTGACGATCTTGAGCACGAGGATGTCGCGGAAGCTGTAGAGGCGCTGGCTGCCCGAGCCGTGCGCCGTGCGCACCTCGGGCTCGACGAGGCCGGTGCGCGCCCAGTAGTCGAGCTGGCGGTAGGTGATGCCGGCGGCCCGGCACGCGGTCGGGCCGCGGTAGCCGACGTCCTCGCTGAGGTCGGGCAGGTCCTCGTCGAACAGCAGGCCCTGCGCGCCCGCGGCGCGGCGCGCCTGCCAGCGCCCCGCGTCGTCCTGCGCGCCGTCGGCGGCAGCGCCGCCGCGCCCCGCGCCGGGGTCTCCCGTCGTGCCCACCACGACCTCCGTCTCCGCGCCGCACGTCCCACGTCCCGTGGTGCCGCTCCCCCGCTCGGGCGGGGGGGCGCACGGTGGCGTCGACGGGAGGCGTCCCTGGTCGGAGACGCTACGGGCGCCCCCGAGGAGCGTCAACGAGGCGCGCGGCGTGTCGCCGGCCCCTGGTCTCGACCTCAGGTCGAGGGTACGACCCGCCCGCCCCACCCCCGGGCGGCGCCGGCTCAGTGCGGCGAGCCCTCGCCGAAGTCGTCCGGGGAGATCTGGTCGAGGAACTCGCGGAACTTCTCGACCTCGTCCTCCTGCTCGTCGGGGATCGGGATCCCCGCCTCGCCGAGCACCTCGTCCGCGCCGTAGATCGGGCTGCCGGTGCGCAGCGCGAGCGCGATCGCGTCCGACGGGCGCGCGCTGACCTCCACCCCGCCGCTGAGCACGAGCAGGGCGTAGAACACCCCGTCGCGCAGGTCGGTGATGCGCACGGCGGTGAGCTCGCGGCCCACGGCCTCGAGCACGTCGCGCAGCAGGTCGTGGGTGAGCGGGCGCGGCGGCACGACGCCCTGCTGGGCGAACGCGATGGCCGTCGCCTCCGCGGCGCCGATCCAGATCGGGAGGTAGCGGTCGCCCGCGGTCTCCTTGAGCAGCACGATCGGCTGGTTGGACGGCATCTCCACCCGGACACCGACGACGTCGAGCTGGTTCACCCTCCGCACCCTACGCCCGGGCGGCGGCGCCGGTCGGGGGCGGGGCGGCTGCGGCGCTCAGCGCCCCAGGCGGGGGCGCAGCGCGGCCTTGACGAGCACCGCGTGCAGGGTGACCGAGAGCGCCGCGAGCTCGCGCGAGGCCTCCTCGGCCCGGGCGCGCGCCTCGGGGTTGCGCTGGCGCAGCGTGGGGCTGATGACCTGCTCGACGAGCCCCACCTCGCGCTCGGCGGCCGCCTTGAACGGGCGCAGGTGCCGCGGCTCGATGCCGAACCCGCTCATCTGCGCGACGGTCCGCGCGATGACCAGGGCGTCCTCGTCGTAGTGGGTGCTGCCCGGGCGGGGGCCGACGAGGCCGTACGACTCCACCTGGTCCAGCAGGCGCCCGTCGATGCCGGCGGCCTCGACGAGCTCGCTGCGCGACAGGCGCAGCTCGTCGGCGCCGCGGGCGAACGCCTCGGGCCCGGGCAGCCCCTCGCCCTGCGCGACGGCGCGCGGCGCGCGCGGGCCGGGCCCGGCGGAGGGGCCGGCGGGCTCGAGGCCGCGGTCGAGCGCCTCGAGGTGCTCCTTGATGACCCGCAGCGGCAGGTAGTGCTCGCGCTGGGCCGTCAGGACGTAGCGCAGGCGCTGGACGTCCTCGTGGGAGAACTTCCGGTAGCCCGAGGGCGTGCGCTGCGGCTCCACGAGCCCCTCGGACTCGAGGAAGCGGATCTTGGAGATCGTCACGTCCGGGAAGTCCGGGCGCAGCGTCGCGAGCACCTCGCCGATGCTCATGCCGGCCCGGGCCGGGACCGCGGAGCTCACCGCCGACCCCGGCTCAGGCCCGGCCGGCCGCGGCGGGGCCGTCGTGCTGGCTCGGGAAGAACACCAGGCGGTACTTGCCGATCTGCACCTCGTCGCCGCCGGCGAGCACGACCTCGTCGATGCGCTGGCGGTTGACGTAGGTGCCGTTGAGGCTGCCGACGTCGCGCACGGCGAACGAGCCGCCGCTGCGGGTGAACTCCGCGTGCCGCCGGGAGACGGTCACGTCGTCGAGGAAGATGTCGCTCTCCGGGTGGCGCCCGGCGGTGGTGACGTCCTCGCCGAGCAGGAAGCGGCTGCCGGAGTTGGGGCCGCGCCGCACCACGAGCAGCGCCGAGCCCGCCGGCAGGGCGTCGACCGCCGCCTGGTCCGCCGGCGACATGCCGCCGGCGGCCGCCTGCTCGCCGTGGTCGGTGTCGCCCTCCACGCCCTGCAGCGGGATCCGCGAGGTGGCGTCCGGCGCGGCCGCGCGCAGCGGGGCCCCGCAGTTGCTGCAGAACCGGCTGTCGTCGCTGTTGGCGTGCCCGCACTGGGTGCAGAACGGCATGGGTGCCTCCTGCCGCGGCCGGGGCCGCGGCGATGGTCGGGGGCGCTCGGTCCGCCCGTCGGCTGTCTCCCCCGGGGCGACCCTCGAGCGCGCGTCGAGGGTGAGGGTGCCCAGGAACCTACTACGCCCGCGCGGGCGCCGCGCCGGGCAGGGGTCCCTGCGCGGGGCCTACTGCTGCGGCAGCTGCGCGGCGTACGCCGCCGCGTCGAGGAGCCCCTCGACGGCGGCCGGGTCCTCGGGGCGGACCTCGAGGAGCCAGCCCTCGCCGTAGGGGTCGGTGCCGGCGACCTCGGGCGAGGCGTCGAGGGCCTGGTTGCGCGCCACGACGGTGCCGCTGACCGGCGCGTAGACGTCGCTCACGCTCTTGGTGGACTCGACCTCGCCGCAGGGCTGGCCCGCCGTGACGGCCTCGCCGGCCTCCGGGAGCGTCACGAAGACGATGTCGCCGAGCGCCTCCGCGGCGTAGGAGGTGATCCCCACCCGCACGGGCTCGTCCGCACCGGCGGCGCGCACCCACTCGTGCTCGGGGGTGTACCTCAGGTCCTCGGGGTACTGCACTGCGCCACCTCGTCCGCCGCCGGTCGTCTCAGCCCCCCGCGGGGGCCGGCGAAGCGTACTGAGGCTCCGCCGGGGGCCGCAACGCGTCGACGAGCACCTCGTCCCGCTCGGTGACCCGCGGCTCGGACCCGCGCCGGCGCAGCGACTCCTCCACCCCGCCCGGGATGCCGAGGGCCGCCGAGAGCGTCTCGGGGGCCCCGACGGCCAGCACCCGGTACGGCGGCGCGAGCACCGTCCCGTCGACCTCCACCGTCCCGGGCCCGTCCGGCCCGTCGACGAACCAGGTCTGCGCGACGACGCGCACCGGTCCGCCGGCGCTGCCCGGGCCGCCGCCGACCTGCACCGCCTCGGCGCCGGCGTCGCGCAGCTCCTGCACGAGGTCGAGCAACTGGTCGGCGTCGACGGCGCCCTCCTCGTCGGGCACGACGACCTCGACGCCGGGGCCGGTCGCCGGCGCCGTGCCCGCGAGGACCGCCAGGACCTCGGCGCGGCGGCGGGCCTCCTCCACGGCGGCGCGCGCGCCGTCGGTGCCCGAGGCGAGCTGGCGCCGGGTCTCCTCCAGCTCGGCGGCCTCGGCGCGCAGGCGGGCCGAGCGCTCCGCGGCGTCGTCGAGGATCCGCACGAGGTCGGCCTCGCGCAGCGACTCCAGACCCTCGGCCTGCGTGGAGCGCACCTGCACCGCGACCGCGAAGCCCAGCAGGCCCAGCAGCACCGCCGCGGTGACCCGCCCGGCGCTGGGCCGCCCGCCGGCGGCGCGGCGCAGCGCCGCCCAGCCGGTCGGGCGCGGCGCGGGGGCGCCGCCCGGCGCCGCCGTGCCGTCCTCGTCCGTCGCCATGCGCGCTCAGGCCTTGAACAGGTGCCGGCGGATCGCGGCCGCGTTGGAGAAGATCCGCACCCCGAGCACGACGACGACCCCGGTCGAGAGCTGCGAGCCGACGCCGAGCTGGTCGCCGAGGAAGACCACGAGCGCCGCGACGACGACGTTGGACAGGAACGACACGACGAACACCTTGTCGTCGAAGATGCCGTCGAGGAGCGCACGCAGGCCGCCGAAGACGGCGTCGAGCGCGGCGACGACCGCGATGGGCAGGTACGGCTGCAGCGCCAGCGGCACCGTCGGCTCCAGCACGAGGCCGAGCACGAGCCCCGCGGCGGCGATCACGAGCCGCCCCCGTCCCCGCCGCGCCCCGCCGCGGCGGCCACCCGCAGGGTCGTGCCGGACGCGCCCGGGAGCCGCAGCTCCTCCTCGCGCCGCAGGTCCGAGCGGATGCCGTAGTTGTCCTCGAGGGCCTGCAGCACGAGCCCGGCCTCGCTGTCGAGGAAGCGCTGCTCCAGGGCGGCGGGGTCGCCGACGGCCGCCACCTCGTACGGCGGCGTGAGGGGCCGGTAGGCGACGAGGACGGCCTCGCCGGCACTGCGGATCGCGGTGAGCGAGGTGAGCCGCTGCCCGTCGATGCTCACCGCCTCGGCGCCGGCGCGCCACAGGCCGTTGACGACGTCCTGCAGGTCGCCGTCGCGCACGCGCCCGGGGTCGGAGGCGCCGACGACGGGCTCCTCCCCCACCTCGGGCTCGGGGGCCTCCGCGTCGTCCACGGTGAGCACCACCCCGGGGCCCGTGACCGGCCCGACGCCGGTGACCGCCTCGAGCCCCTCCAGCCGCTCGGCCGCCACGGTGCCCGCACCGCTGAGCGCGAGGGCCCGCCCGCGGGTCTCGGCGAGCTCCTGGCGCAGGTCGGCGACGGCCCCGGCGAGGCGGTCGTTGGCGGCCGTGCGCTCCTGCACCTCCGCGGACAGCGCAGTGCCGGTGCCCACGCGCTCGCGGTCGCGCTGGCGCACCGCCGCCGTGGCGAGCAGGAGCCCGACGGCGAGCAGGCCGACGACGAGGACCGCGCTGCCCCGCACCCCGCCCGCGGGGCGCCCGGCGGCGCGGGCCCGCGCCGTGGCGGCGGCGTACCCGTCGTCGAGCGTGTCGGTCATGAGGGTCTGCAGCAGCGACATCGACGCGTCGCGCCGGGGGCCGCGTGGCGGGGACGCCGGGGCCGGTGGGGCCGCCGGACCCCGACCGCCGCCGCCACCGGCGTCGTCGACCGTCCCCGCGCTGCGCACCACGGCCGCCATCGTGCCACGCGGCGGCGACGGGCTCAGCGGCCCGCGCGCTCCACGACCGCGCCCCACCGCTCCAGCAGGCCCGCCGTGGCCGCGTCGTCGGCCCCCTCCGCCCACAGCCGGGTGACCGGCTCGGCGGGGTCGGGGAGCACGAGCACCCACGACCCGTCGGGCTCGACGACGCGGACGCCGTCGGTGGTGTCGAGCGGGCGCCCCTCGGCCGCCTCGACCACGGACCGCATGACGAGGCCCTTGGCCGCCCACGGGGTGGGCACGGAGCGCCGCACCAGGGTGGCCGTCGGGATGCGCGCGTCGATCTCGCTGAGGTCGAGCCGGGTGCGCGCCACGAGGCCGCAGAGCCGGACGAAGGCGGCGATGCCGTCGAGCCCGCCGGAGCACTCGGGGATGACGTACCCGCCCCGCCCGTCGCCGCCGAGCACGACGCCGCCCCGGGACACCGTCGTCGTGAGGTCGTCCGGCGACGTGGTCGTCCAGGCGATGGACACGCCGTGGAAGGCGGCGACCCGCTCGGCGACCCGCGTCGTCGTCACGGGCAGCGCCACGGTGCAGCCGCGGTTCTCCGCCGACACGAGGTCGAGCACGACGAGCAGCGCCCGGTCGTCGTCGACGACCCGCCCCGCGTCGTCGACGAGGGCGATGCGCTCGCCCACCGGGTCGAAGCGCACCCCGAAGGAGGAGCCGGAGGACGACACCATGGCCGCGAGCCGCTCGAGCGCGGCGGCCGACGCCTCGGGCAGGTGCGTGGGGACGGCCTCGTCGAGCCGGTTGTTCATCGTCAGCACGTCGACGCCGAGCCGGCCGAGGAGCGAGGGCAGCACGAGCGCGGCGCTGCCGCCGCCGGTGTCGACGACGACCTTGAGGCCCGCCCCGGCGACCCCGCGCACGTCGACGGTGCGCAGCACGTGCTGGCTGTAGCCCTCGAGCACCCGCGCGGGCAGCTCGAGGTCGCCGATCTCGCCGGGGAACGCCCGGCGGTACTCCTCGCGGGTGTACACCCGCTCCAGCCGGCGGCGCGCGGCCTGCGTGAGGTCCGCGCCCCGTCCGTCGAGGAAGGCGATGTCCACCGACTCCGGCTGGCCGGGCGTGGTGCGCAGCAGGACCCCGCCCGCGCGGCCCTGGGAGGTCTCCAGCCGCGCGACCGGCGCGGGCACCGCCTCGAGGTCGTGCACGTCGATGGCGCTCGCGGTGAGGGCCGCGACGACCGCCCGGGTCAGCGCCTGCGCGGCGCGCGAGTGGTCGCGCGCGGTGACGACCACCTCGCCCTTCTTCAGGGTGGTGGCGAAGGCGGCGGCGAGCCGCACGACGAGCTCGGGGGTGATCTCGACGTTGACGATGCCCGAGACCCCGCGCGGGCCGAAGAGGCTGCGCTGCCCGCGGTTCTCGAAGATGACGCTGCTGGTGACGACGGCGCCGGCCTCGACCGTCTTGTACGGGTAGACGCGCACCCCGTCCTGGACGATCGCCTCCTCCTCGATGACGCACTCGTCGCCGATGACCGCGGCCTCCTCGATCCGCGCGGCCCGCATGACGTCGCTGTTCTTGCCGACGACGCAGGCGCGCAGGCTCGTCTGGGGCCCGATGAAGACGTTGTCGTGCACGACGGCGCGGTGCAGGAACGCCCCGGCCTTCACCACGACGTTGCTGCCGACCACGGTGTTCTCCCGCAGGACCGCGCCCGCCTCGACCTTGGAGTAGTCGCCCACGAACACCGGGGCCTCGAGCGTCGCCTCCTGGCTGACCTCCGCGCCCTCGGCGATCCAGACGCCGGGGGACACCTCGAAGCCGTCGAGCTCCACATCGACGAGCCCGGACAGCACGTCGGCCTGCGCCTTGAGGTAGCTGTCGTGGGTGCCGACGTCCTCCCAGTAGCCCTCGGCGACGTAGCCGTACACGGGGGCGCCGGCGGCGAGCAGCCGCGGGAAGACGTCGCCGGACCAGTCGAGGGCCTCGCCGCGGGCCACCTCGTCGAGGACCGAGGGCTCCATGACGTAGATGCCGGTGTTGACCGTGTCGGAGAAGACCTGGCCCCAGGTCGGCTTCTCGAGGAACCGCTGCACGCGGCCCTCCTCGTCGACGATGGTGATGCCGAACTCCACCGGGTCGGGGACCCGGGTGAGGCAGACCGTGACGAGGGCGCCCTTGGCGCGGTGGAAGGCGACGAGCGCGGTGAGGTCGATGTCGGTCAGGGCGTCGCCGCTGATGACGAGGAAGGTGTCGTCGCGCAGCAGGTGCTCGGCGTTCTTCACGCTGCCGGCGGTGCCGAGCGGCTCCTCCTCGGTGGCGTAGTGCAGCTCCATGCCCAGGTCCTCGCCGTCGCCGAAGTAGTTGCGCACCAGCGAGGCGAGGAACTGCACCGTCACGACGGTCTCGTGGAAGCCGTGCCGCTTGAGCAGGCGCAGCACGTGCTCCATGATCGGCCGGTTGACCACGGGCAGCAGCGGCTTGGGCATGCTCGCGGTCATGGGGCGCAGGCGGGTGCCCTCGCCGCCGGCCATGACCACCGCCTTCACGCCGGCCCCCTCACGGCGCGGCCGGCACCGGCCCGGCGAGCACCCGGCGCGCCTGCACGGCGTAGAGGGCGCCGGCCCACCAGTAGAGCGCCGTCCCCCACAGCACGAAGGCCCAGCCGAAGGTCGCGGCGAGCGCGGCGAGCACGCCGTCGCCGTCGGCGAGGAGCAGCAGGGGGAAGGCGTAGAGGAGGTTGAAGGTGGCCGCCTTGCCGAGGTAGTTGACCGGCAGCGCGCTGATGCCGCGGCGGCGCAGCAGCGGCAGCGCGGCGGCGACGAGCACGTCGCGCCCGACGACGGCCAGGGCCAGCCACAGCGGCACGACGCCGCGCGCGGTCAGCCCCCAGAGGGCGGCGAGGATGTAGAGCCGGTCGGCGACGGGGTCGAGCAGCTGCCCGAGGCGGGTCACCTGGTCCCAGCGGCGCGCGAGCCACCCGTCGACGTAGTCCGACCAGCCGCTGGCCATGAGCAGGAGCAGCGCCCAGCCGTCGTGGCCGGCGCTGATGAGCCAGAGGAAGACGGGGACGCCGAGCAGGCGCAGCAGGCTCAGGGCGTTCGGCAGCGTCACGACGCGGTCGACGGCGGCCCCGGCCACGCGCCCACCTCCTCCCCGCCGTCCGCGACCCTACACAGGACGGGCGCCCCGCGGCGTCGTAGGGTCGGTCCCCGCAGCGCCCGGTCCGCACCGGTCCGGGCCCTTGAGTGGTCACGGACGGAGATCGCGTGGCAGCAGAAGGTGGTGGCACCCCGGCACCGGCGCCGGGCGGCGCCGCACCCGCGCGCGCCACCTTCCGCGACGTGCTCGCCGTGCGGGAGTTCCGCGCCCTGTGGGGCGCGCACCTGCTCAGCGTCCTCGGCGACCAGCTGGCGCTGGTGGCGCTGGCCGTCCTCGTCTTCGAGCGCACCGGCTCGCCGCTGCTCACCGCGGCCGCGTACGCCGTGAGCTACCTGCCGTGGGCGGTCGCCGGCCCGCTGCTCTCGGGGCTGGCCGACCGCGTCCCGCGGCGCAGCCTCATGGTCGCCGCCGACCTCGTCCGCGCGGTGCTGCTGCTGCTCATGGCCCTGCCGGGCGTCCCGCTGCAGGTGCTCCTGCTGCTCCTGCTGCTCGCCGAGCTGTGCGCGCCGCCCTTCGCCGCCGCCCGGGCCGCCGCCCTGCCGGACGTCCTGCCCGGCGACCGGTACGTCGTGGGCAGCGCCGTCACCACCGTCACCACGCAGGTGGCGCAGGCGGCGGGCTTCGCGCTCGGCGGGCTGCTCGTCGCCGTGCTCGGCGCCCGCGGGGCGCTCGCCCTCGACGCGGTCACCTTCCTCGCCTCCGCTGCGCTGGTCCGGCTGCTGGTGGGCGAGCACCGCCCCCCGCGGGCGGCGTCCCTGCGGGCGGACGCGGCCGGCACCGCAGCTTGGCTGCGCGCCGAGGCCCGCGGGCTCGTCGCGTCGAGCCGGGAGGGGCTGGCGCTGCTCGCGCACCGCCGCGACCTGCTCACCCTCGCCGGGCTGGGCTGGCTGTGCGCGTTCTACGTCGTCCCCGAGGGCCTGGCCGCGCCGTGGGCGGACGCGCTCGGCGGCGGCGAGCGCGAGGTGGGGCTGCTGCTCGCCGCGGCACCCGCCGGCTCGGTGGTCGGCGCGCTCGTGCTGAGCCGCCTCGTCGACCCGCCGCGGCGGCTCGCGCTGATGGGCCCGCTCGCGGTCCTCGGCTGCGCCGCCCTGGCCCTGTCCCTGCTGCGTCCGGGGCTCGTCGGCTCGCTCGCCCTGCTCGCCGTGTCCGGTGCCGCGGCGGCGTACCAGCTGCCGGCCAACGCCGCCTTCGTCGCCGCGGTGCCGCCGGAGTCGCGCGGGCAGGCCTTCGGGCTCGTGCAGTCCGGCATCAACGTCGTGCAGGGCGCCGCGATCCTGCTCGCCGGCGCCGTCGCGCAGGCGGTCGACGTGCTCGTGGTGGTCGGCACCGCGGGCCTGCTCGGCTGCGTGGCGGCGCTGCTGCTCTGGCGGGCCTGGCTCGGCGCGCCGGCGCCGGCGCGGGTCCTCGCCGACGGCTGACGCGCGCCCCTCGCGGTCCCCCGGGCGCAGCACCGGGCGCGCGCGGCCCCCGGCCCCGTCGCCGGGGCCCGGGGCGCGTCGTGCGCTGCGGGCACCACCGGCCCGCGCGGGTCTCAGCTCCACTTCCAGCCGCGCACCCTGACCACCTCCTCCCCTGCCGCTCCCGCTCCTGCTGCCTGCCGTCCCGGGGCGCCCGCCCCGGCGGTCGGGGGCTCAGCCCCTCAGCTCCACTTCCAGCCGCGCACGGGGACCACCTCCTCCTCGGCTCGGGCGCCCGGTCCGGTCGCACCCCGCGTGTCGGGGGGTTCGGAGCCGTGCACGACGGGGTCTGCACGGACTACGGTCGTTCCCTGTGACGCCTTGAGTGCAGACGGTTGCGGAACGCTGCTCCGGGGTGTGACAGTTGGCCGACCAGGAGGGAGCCCCATGCCGTCTCCCGCAGCAGCTGCGGGGCCGAGCGGCCCCGTCCCCGGCCGGCCCCGGTCGCCGTTCCTCGCGCTGTCCGCGCCGCTGCGCGCGTACGTCGCGGGCGTCGTGCTGCTCGCCGCGGGCCTGCTGGCCGTCCTGGCCCCGCGCACCGCGTGGACCGGCGGGGACCTGTGGACCCTCGGGCTGCTCGCCGGGTGCGCCTGCGTCTGCGTGGAGGCGAGCCGGCGCCAGGGCGAGGCGGCGGGGGTGGTCGCGCGCGACCTGCTCGCGGCCTGGTGGCTGCCGGCGGCGCTGCTGCTGCCGCCCGCGTACGCGCTCCTCGTACCGGTGCCCGCGATGCTCGTGCAGCAGTGGCGGGTGCGGCGCGCGCCGTGGCACCGCCGCGTGTTCACCACGGCGGCCATCGGCGCCTCCGGAGCGCTCGGGGCGCTCCTCTTCGGTGCGCTGGTGGGCGTCGAGCGCGCGAGGGACGTCCAGGGCGGTGCGCTGCTGCACCTGGCCGCGGCACTGCTGACGGCGCTCGTCGTCAGCGCGCTCAACCTGCTGCTGGTGGCCGTCGCCGTCAAGGCGGACAACCCGGGGCTCACCTGGCCCGAGGTGCTCATCGACGACGAGGCGAGCCTCCTCACGGAGGCCGCCGAGGCCTGCATGGGCGTGCTCATCGCCCTCGCCGCGAAGGTGGACACCACGTTCGTCCTCCTCGGCCTCGCGCCCGTGCTGCTGCTGCAGCGCACCCTGCTGCACCAGCAGCTGCGCACCGCGGCGCGCACCGACGCCAAGACGGGGCTGCTCAACGCCGCCGCCTGGGAGCGGGAGGCGGCCACGCACCTGCTGCGCGCCCGCCGGACCGGCGGCGGCCTCGCCGTGCTCCTGCTCGACCTCGACCACTTCAAGGGGGTGAACGACCGGCACGGGCACCTCGTGGGCGACGAGGTGCTGCGCGCGGTCGCCGACACCGTGCGCGCGCAGCTGCGCGGGTACGACGTCCCCTGCCGCTTCGGCGGCGAGGAGCTCGCGGTGCTGCTGCCGGACACCGACCTCGACGAGGCCGCGCGCACCGCCGAGCGGCTGCGCCGGCGCGTCGCGGCCCTCGTGGTCCTCGACGGCGAGCAGCCGGTGCGGGTCACCGCCTCGCTGGGGGTGGCGGGGCTGCAGCGCGCCGACCAGGACGTCACGGACCTGCTGGCCGCGGCGGACGCGGCGCTCTACGCGGCGAAGGAGGCCGGGCGCGACACGGTGCGCGTGGACGGGCGGCCGGGCCTCGACGTCGCCCTCGGCTGAGGGGCGCGGGGCGGCGCCCGCCGCGCCGGGGCGCCGCAGCCGCCGGACAGGGGCGTTCGGCGGCTGCGGCGCTCTGCTGCCAGGGTGCGCCGGGACCGCCGGGGGCGCCATCGCCCGCCCGGGTCACGCTCGGGTGGTCAGGTCGGGCCAGGGGTGCCGCGCGCCGGGGACCCGCGCGGGGCGGGGTCCCCCGGACGCGCCGAGGGGCGCCGTCCTCGCGGACGACGCCCCTCGTTCCGTACCGGTCGGGACGGCGGGATTCGAACCCACGACCCCTTGACCCCCAGTCAAGTGCGCTACCAAGCTGCGCCACGTCCCGGCACCCCGGGCCTCGCGGCTCCGGAGCGGTGCCACCCTACCGCAGCCGGCGGGGCGCTCAGCGCCCCCGCTTCTCCCGCACCCGCACCGACACCTCGACCGGCGTGCCGGTGAAGCCGAACTCCTCGCGCAGCCGCCGCTCGATGAACCGCCGGTACGCCGGCTCGAGGAAGCCGGAGGCGAAGACGACGAAGCGCGGCGGGCGCACGTCGGCCTGGGTGGCGAAGAGGATCTTCGGCTGCTTGCCGCCGCGCACCGGCGGCGGTGTGGCCGCGACGAGCTCGCCGAGGAACGCGTTGAGCCGCGCCGTGGGCACGCGGGTCTCCCAGCCGGCGAGCGAGGTGTCGAGGGCCCGGACGAGCCGGTCGACGTGCCAGCCGGTGCGCGCCGAGACGTTGACCCGCGGGGCCCACGTGATGCGGACCAGCTCGCGGTCGATCTCCTTGTCCAGCTGCTCGCGGCGCTCGTCGTCGAGCAGGTCCCACTTGTTGTACGCGATGACGAGCGCGCGCCCGGCCTCGACCACCATGGACAGGATGCGGGTGTCCTGCTCGGTGAGCGGCTGGCTGGCGTCGACGAGGACGATGGCGACCTCGGCCTTCTCCAGCGCGGACTGGGTGCGCAGGCTGGCGTAGAAGTCCGCGCCCTGCGTCTGGTGCACGCGGCGGCGGATGCCGGCGGTGTCGACGAAGCGCCAGGGGCGCCCGCCGAGCTCCACGAGCTCGTCCACGGGGTCGCGGGTCGTGCCCGCGGTGGGGTCCACGACGACCCGCTCGGCGCCCGCGAGCTGGTTGAGCAGGCTCGACTTGCCGACGTTGGGCTTGCCGAGCAGCGCGACGCGGCGCGGGCCGCCCTCCTCGGGCTCGGCCTGCGGCGGGGCCTCGGGCAGGGCGGCGAGGACGGCGTCGAGCAGGTCGCCGCTGCCGCGCCCGTGCAGCGCCGAGACCGGGTGCGGCTCGCCCAGGCCGAGCGACCACAGCCCGGCCGCGTCGGCCTCGGTGCGCTGGTCGTCGACCTTGTTGGCGGCGAGCACGACGGGCTTGCCGGAGCGGCGCAGCACGCGCACGACGGCGTCGTCGGTGTCCTGAGCGCCGACGCGGGCGTCGACGACGAGCAGCACGGCGTCGGCGGCGTCGATGGCGAGCTCGGCCTGGGCGGCGACCCGCGCGGCCATGCCCTCGGCGTCGGGCTCCCAGCCGCCGGTGTCGACGACGGTGAAGCGGCGCCCGCCCCAGGAGGCGTCGTACGGGACCCGGTCGCGGGTCACGCCGGGCACGTCCTCGACGACGGCCTCGCGCCGGCCGAGGATGCGGTTGACGAGCGTGGACTTGCCGACGTTCGGGCGGCCGACGACGGCGAGCACCGGCACCGGCCCCTCCGGCGGCGCGTCGACCTCGACCAGGGCGCTCTCGTACGGCTCCCCGCTCATCGGGCGGCCCCCACGGCGGGGCGCACGCCGGTCAGCCGGGCGACGACCTCGAGGACGGTGGCGACCGTCTCCTCCACGCCCATGTCGGACGAGTCGACCTGCACGACGCCGTCGTCGGCGGCGTCGAGGAAGCGGGCGACGCGCGAGTCCCGGGCGTCGCGGGCGAGCACCTGGTCCCGGGTGGCGGCGAGGGCGGCGGCGTCGGCCGTGCCGTGCACCTCCTGGGCGCGCCGGGCCAGGCGCGCGTCCTCGCGGGCGGTCAGCAGGATGCGCACGGGCGCGTCGGGGGCGACGACGGTGGTGATGTCGCGCCCCTCGGCGACGACGCCGCCGGGGGCGACGAGCGCCTGCTGGCGCCGGACGAGCTCGGCGCGCACGGCGAGGTTGCCGGCGACCGCGCTGACGGCCTCGGAGATGCGGGTGGTGCGGATGGCGGCGGAGACGTCGGTGCCGGCGACCCGGACGGTCGGCGCCGCCGGGTCCTGGCCGAGCTCGAGCGGCAGGGCCACCGCGAGCGCGGCGACCGCGTCGGCGTCGTCGAGGTCGGTGCCGCGCTCCAGCGCCCACCAGGTCAGCGCGCGGTACATCGCGCCGGTGTCGAGGTAGCGCAGGCCGAGCGCCGCGGCGACCCGCTTGCAGACCGTGGACTTGCCGGACCCGCTCGGGCCGTCGACGGCGACGACGAGCTGGTCGGGGGCGGGCGGGGCGGGGTCGGTCTGCACGGGTGCCGAGCCTACCGGCCCGCGGCGGGCCCGACGGCCCGCAGCATCGCCGCGAGCGAGCGCAGGTCGGTGCGCACGGTGACGCCGCCGTACGACCGGTCGCCGAGGACCGCGCGCACCTGCACGCCCGCCGCAGGGGCCCCGCCCGCGAGATCGAGCACGTCGGCGTAGTCCCGCCACGGCCCGAGGAGCGCGCCGACGTCCTCCCAGGAGCGCCGGCCGTCCGCGTCGACCACTTGGACGCTGGCGAACTCCGGCTCGTGGGCGAGCACGACCACCTGCACCACGCTGGGGGGCGCCGGGGGCACCCCGTCGCGGTGCAGCGCGTAGGCGCCGCCGGGGCGCGGCGGCGGCAGGGGCGGGACGGGCACCCCCCTGACCTACCAGGACGCGCGCGGGGCGAACCCCGCCGGGCCCCTCGTCAGCGGTGCACGACCCAGCCGTGCGCGGCGAGGGCGTCGGCGAGGCGGCCCGCGGCCTCGGGCCGCACGAGCAGCTCGACGAGGCCGACCGGCTGCCCCGGGGAGTGCTCCATGGCGATGTCCTCGACGTTGACGCCGGCGAGCGCCGCCTCCAGGAACACCCGGGCGAGCTCGCCCGGGCGGTCGCGCAGCACGACGGGGACGGCGGCGTACGTCGTGGGGGTGCCGCCGTGCTTGCCGGGGATCCGCGCGCGCCCCTCCACGCCGCGGGCGAGCGCGTCGCGCACCCCGTCGTCGTCGTGCCCGAGCGCGCCGAGCAGGCGGTCCAGGTCCGCCCGCAGCGCCTCGAGCACGGCGCGCACCGGCCGGGCGTTGGCGGCGAGGATCGCGGTCCACAGCGCCGGGTCCGAGCCCGCGACCCGCGTCGTGTCGCGCAGGCCCTGCCCGGCGAGCGCCACCGCCGCCGCGGGGGCGTCGACGAGGCGCCCGGCGAGCAGCGACGACACCACCTGCGGCACGTGGGAGACGAGCGCGACGGCCTCGTCGTGCTCCTCCGCCCCGGCCTCCACGGGGACCGCGCCGCACGCGGTGACGAGGGCGCGCACCCGCCGCACGTGCTCGTCCCCGGCGTCGCCGCGGGTGAGGACCCACGGGCGGCCCACGAACAGGTCGCCGCGGGCCGCGCCGGGGCCCGAGCGCTCGCGCCCCGCCATCGGGTGGCCCCCCACGTACGTCGCCAGGTCGCACCCGAGGCGCAGGGCCTCGCCGGCGACGGCGGCCTTGACGCTCGCGACGTCCGTGTAGGTGCGCCCCAGCCCCGCGCGCTGGGCGTCGCGCAGCACGCCGGCCACCCGCTCCGGGGGCACGGCGAGGACGACGAGGTCCGCCGGCGGCTCGTCGGGGGCGGGGGGCCGCCCGGCGCCGAGGTCCGCGGCGCGGCGGGCGTGCTCGGGCGACGCGTCGCGCAGGACGACGTCGATGCCGGCGCCGCGCGCGGCCAGGCCCACCGAGGCCCCCACGAGCCCGGTGCCCACGACGGCGAGCGAGGACAGCGCGCTCACCGGGGGCTCACTGGGCCAGGTCGCGGCGCAGCGCCGTCGCCCCGCGCAGGTAGACGTGCCGCACGGCCGAGCGCGGCGCGTCCATCTCCGCGTGCACCATGACCCGCACGACGCGCGGCAGCGCGCCCGCGACGTCGAGCTCCTGGGCGCACATGAGCGGCACGTCGCCGATGCCGAGGTTCCGGGCGGCGAGCGCCGGGAACTCCGCGTGCAGGTCGGGCGTGGCCGTGAAGACCATGGAGATGAGCTGGTCGAGGCCGAGGTCGTTGGCCCGGAGGATCTCGCTGACGAGCTCCTCGGTGCTGGTGAGCAGGTGCTCGCGCTCGTCCGCCTCGAGCTGCGTGGCCCCGCGGATGGCCCGGACCGGCACGCGGCCCCCTCTCCTCGACGTCCCGCGCACCCTACCGACGGGCGGGGCGCCCGTCGCAGGAGCGGTCAGAGCCCGACGTCGGCGTACAGCCGCCCGACCTCGACGCGGCCCAGCTCGCGGTAGCGCCCCGGGCGCAGGTCGCCGAGCACGACGGGGCCGATCCGGGTGCGCACGAGGCGCAGCACCGGCAGCCCGACCTCGGCGAGCAGGCGGCGCACGACGTGCTTGCGCCCCTCGTGCAGCACCACCTCGACCATGACCCGGTCCGCGGCCTGCCCGACGACGCGGAAGCCGTCGGCCTTGACCGGCCCGTCCTCGAGCTCCACGCCCTCGGTCAGCCGCTTGGACAGGTCGCGCGCGGGGCGCCCCTGCACCTCGGCGAGGTAGGTCTTGCGCACCCCGTACGACGGGTGCGCCAGCCGGTGGGCGAGCTCGCCGTCGTTGGTGAGCAGGATGAGCCCCTCGGTGTCGGCGTCGAGCCGCCCGACGTGGAAGAGCCGCTCCTCGCGGTCCGGCAGCAGGTCCGCGAGCGTGCGCCGGCCCTCCGGGTCGCTCATCGCGGACAGCACGCCGGGCGGCTTGTTGAGGGCGAGGTACGTCCGCCCGCTCGCCACGCTCACCCGCAGCCCGTCGACGTGGATGACGGCGGTCTCGGGGTCGACCCGCAGCCCCTGCTCGGTGACCTTCCGCCCGTCGACGGTGACCCGGCCGGCGGCGATGAGGTCCTCGCTGGCCCGGCGGCTGGCGACGCCGGCCGCGGCGAGCACCTTCTGCAGCCGGACGCCCCCGGGGTCGTGCGGGTCGGGGGTGCGCTGGCTCACGGCTGCTCCTGCGGGGCTGGGTCGGGTCGGTCGGGCGGGTCGGGCCGGGCGGGGTCGTCCGGCGCCGGGGCGGGCCCGGGCGCCGCCTCGACGGTACGCGGTGCGCGGGGCACCGCCTCCTCCATGATCTCCTCCAGCGCGTGGTCCGGCGGGAGGAAGGGCGCCAGCGGGGGCAGGTCGTCGAGCGCGGCGAGGCCGAGGCGCTCGAGGAAGTACGGCGTCGTGCGGTAGAGCTGCGCCCCCGTCGCCGCGTCGGGCCCGGCCTCGGCGACGAGCCCGCGGGTGACGAGGGTGCGCATCACGCCGTCGACGTTGACCCCGCGCACCGCCGACACGCGGGCGCGCGACACCGGCTGGCGGTACGCGACGACGGCGAGGGTCTCGAGGGCGGCCTGGGTCAGGCGGGCCTGCTGCCCGTCGAGGACGAACCGCTCGACGACCTCCGCGTGCTCGGGGCGGGTGTAGAACCGCCAGCCGCCCGCCACCCGCCGCAGCTCGAAGCCGCGGCCCTGCGCGTCGTACTCCCCGGCGAGGGCGCGCAGCGCGGCGCGCACGTCGTCGAGCGGGTGGCGCACCACCTCGGCGAGGACGGCCTCCTCGACGGGCTCGTCGACGACCATGAGCACCGCCTCGAGCGACGGGCGCAGCGGCGGCGGGGGCGGCTCGGGCGGCGGGGCCGGCTCCTCCGCCGGCCCGGGCGCGCCCCGCACCGCCGCGTCGTCGGGGGCCTGCACCGCGCCCCGCTCGGGCTCAGCCACCCGCGCCCTCCCCCTGCTCCTCGTCGAACTCGTCGTGGACCGCCACGTCCGCCTCGCCGCCGGTCCAGCGCACCTCGAGCCGGCCGAGCGGGTCGTCCTGCACGAAGGCGACCGCGCCCTCGCGGAACAGCTCGAGCAGCGCGAGGAAGCGCGCCACGACCACGACCGTGCCCTCGCAGTCCTGCGTGAGCTCGCGGAAGGACGCGCTGCCGGCGGCGCGCAGGCGCCCGACGAGGATGCCCGCCTGCTCCTGGACGCTGACGCGCGGGGCGTGCACGTGCGCGACGCCGACCTCCGGCGCCGGGCGGGGCGCGAGCGCCCGCGCGGCCAGCGCCGCGAGCTCCTGCGGCCCCAGGCCCATGACGACCTCGGGCAGGAGCCCGGCGAAGCGCGGCTCGAGGCCGACCGAGCGCGGGTAGCGGCGCGCCTCCGCGGCGAGGCGCTCGGCGAGCAGCGCGGCGACCTCCTTGAAGGCGCGGTACTGCAGGAGCCGGGCGAAGAGCAGGTCCCGCGCCTCGAGCAGCGCGAGGTCCTCCTCGTCCTCCACCTCCGCGCTGGGGAGCAGCCGCGCCGCCTTGAGGTCGAGCAGGGTGGCCGCGACGACGAGGAACTCCGAGGCGAGCCCGAGGTCCCAGCCCCCGTCCGCGTCGCGCAGCGCGCGCAGGTGGGCGATGAAGTCGTCGGTGACCTTGGACAGCGCCACCTCGGTGACGTCGAGCTGGTGCTTGGCGATGAGCCCGAGCAGCAGGTCGAAGGGGCCCTCGAAGACGTCGAGGCGCACGTGGAACGCCCGGGGGGCCGCCTCGCTCACCGCGCCCCCGCGCGGGGGGTCACCGGGACAGGACCTCGAGCGCCAGCTGGCGGTACGCCGCCGCGCCGGCCGAGCTGGAGGCGTACGTGGTGATGGGCTCGCCGGCCACGGTCGTCTCCGGGAAGCGCACGGTGCGGCTGATGACCGTGTGGAACACCTGGTCGCCGAACGCCTCGACGACGCGGGCGAGGACCTCGCGCGAGTGCAGGGTGCGCCCGTCGTACATCGTGGCGAGGATGCCGTCGACCTCGAGGTCCGGGTTGAGGCGGTCCTGCACCTTGCGGATCGTGTCGACGAGCAGGGCCACGCCGCGCAGGGCGAAGAACTCGCACTCCAGCGGCACGATGACCCCGTGCGCGGCGGTGAGCGCGTTGACGGTGAGCAGGCCCAGCGAGGGCTGGCAGTCGATGAGCACGACGTCGTAGTCGGGCGTGACCGGCGCCAGGCTGCGCGCGAGGACCTGCTCGCGGGCGACCTCGCCGACGAGCTGCACCTCGGCGGCGGACAGGTCGATGTTCGCCGGCACGAGGTCGAGGCCGTCCACGTCGGTCTTGAGCACCACGTCCTCGACGGCGCAGTCGCTCTGCATGATCGCGTTGTAGACGGTGAGGTCGAGCTCGAGCGGGTTGATGCCGAGCCCCACCGACAGCGCGCCCTGCGGGTCGAAGTCGACGAGCAGCACGCGGCGCCCGAGCTCGGCGAGGGCCGCGCCGAGGTTGATCGTGGTCGTCGTCTTGCCGACCCCGCCCTTCTGGTTGACCATCGCGACGATCCGCGCCGGGCCGTGCCGCTCGAGCGGCGGCGGCGGGCCGAAGGTCGGCAGCGGCCGCCCGGTGGGGCCCAGCACCGGGCCCTCGGGCTCGGCCGGGGCGGGCGCGGGCACGGGGGCCGGCGGGGTCGGCGCCGGCTCCGGGAAGAGCAGGTCGCCCTCGGGCTGGGAGGGTGTGCTCACGACCGGCGACCCTATGCGCTCGCTCGGAGCCCCGGCAAACGAGCCGCCGGGGCGGTGCGCGGCGGCCCGCTCAGGCCCGCAGCGCCCGCGGGTGCGCGGCGGCGTACACCTCGCGCAGCCGGTCGACGGTGACGAGCGTGTACACCTGCGTCGTCGTCACCGAGGCGTGCCCGAGCAGCTCCTGCACGACGCGCACGTCCGCGCCGCCGTCGAGCAGGTGGGTGGCGAAGGAGTGGCGCAGGGTGTGCGGGGAGACCTCCACGGCGACCCCGGCGCGCTCGGTGGCGCGGCGCAGCACCGCCCAGGCGCTCTGGCGCGAGAGCCGCCCGCCGCGGGCGTTGAGGAAGAGCGCGGGCCCCCCGGTGCCGCCGGCGGCCAGGGCGGGGCGCCCCCGCACGAGGTACGCGTCGAGGGCCTCCTGGGCGTACGAGCCCAGCGGCACCACCCGCTCCTTGCCGCCCTTGCCCGACAGGCGCAGGGCGTCCGGCGCGGCGTGCGCGTCGTCCACGTCGAGCCCGACCGCCTCGGAGATGCGCGCCCCGGAGCCGTAGAGCAGCTCGAGCAGCGCGCGGTCGCGCAGCGCGAGCGGCGTGCCGTCCGCGCCCGCCGCCGCGATGAGCGCGCCGACCTGCTCGACCGGGATCGCCTTGGGCAGCCGGCGCGGCAGCGGCGGCGGCCGCACGTCGCGCGAGGGGTCGACCTGCGTCTGCCCCTCGCGCAGCGCGAAGCGGTGCAGCCCGCGCACGGCGACGACGGCCCGCGCGGCCGACCCCGCGGCCAGCGGCGGGTGCTCGTCGTCGCCGGCGCGCAGCGCGGCGAGGAACGCCGCCACGTCGGCCTCCCCCACCTCGTCGAGGGCGCCGCGGCCCGTACGGGCGAGGTGCTCCAGGTAGCGCCGCAGGTCGCGGCGGTAGGAGGCGAGGGTGTTCGGCGCGAGCCCTCGCTCGACCGCGAGGTGGTCGAGGTAGGCGTCGACGGCCCGCTGCAGCGGCGGGGGCACGTCGGCGCTCATCGCCCGCAGGCTAGCGCCGCCGCCGCCGCCCCCCGCCCCCGCCCGCGTCAGCCGAGGACGTCGGCCAGGGCCACCCCGTCGAGGCCGTGCGCCTCGGCGACCGGGCCGTAGGCGACCTGGCCGTCCACGGTGTTGACGCCCTTGGCCAGCGCCGGGTCGCGGCGGACCGCGTCGCGCCAGCCCCGGTCGGCGAGCTCGACGGCGTAGGGCAGGGTGACGTTGGTCAGCGCGTACGTCGAGGTGTGCGGCACCGCGCCGGGCATGTTGGCGACGCAGTAGAAGAGCGAGCCGTGCACCGGGTACGTCGGGTCGTCGTGCGTCGTGGGGCGCGAGTCCTCGAAGCAGCCGCCCTGGTCGATGGAGATGTCGACGAGCACGGAGCCGGGCTTCATCCGCGACACGAGCTCGTTCGACACCAGCGTCGGCGCCTTCGCCCCCGGCACGAGCACCGCGCCGATGACGAGGTCGGCGTCGAGGACGGCCCGCTCGATCTCGTACTGGTTCGACGCGATCGTCTGCAGGTGCCCCTGGTAGATCGCGTCCGCCTGGCGCAGCCGGGCGATGTCCTTGTCGAGCAGGAGCACCTCGGCCTGCATGCCGAGGGCGATCGCGGCCGCGCTCATGCCCGACACGCCCGCGCCGATGACGACCGTCTTGGCGGCGTAGACGCCGGGGACGCCGCCGAGGAGGATGCCGCGCCCGCCGCTGGCGCGCAGCAGGGTGTGCGCGCCGACCTGCGGGGCGAGGCGCCCGGCGACCTCGGACATCGGGGCCAGCAGCGGCAGGGTGCGGTCGGGCAGCTCCACGGTCTCGTACGCGATCCCGGTCACCCCGGCCTTGAGCAGCGCCTCGGTGCAGTCGCGCGAGGCCGCCAGGTGCAGGTACGTGAAGAGGGTCTGGCCCGAGCGCATGCGCCCGTACTCCTCCGCCACCGGCTCCTTGACCTTGAGCACGAGGTCGCCCTCGGCCCACACGTCGTCGGGGCTGTCGAGCACGGTGGCGCCCGCGGCGGCGTAGTCCGCGTCGGGGATCGACGAGCCGACCCCCGCCTCGCGCTCGACGAACACCTCGTGGCCGTGGCGCACGAGCTCGTTGACGCCGGCGGGCGTGATGGCCACGCGGTACTCGCGGTTCTTGACCTCGCGGGGGATGCCGATCCTCATGCGCTCGACGGTAGGCGCGGAGGTGACGCGGCGCACGTGGCAGGCTGTCAGACGATGGGGGGCGGGGCTTTGCACCTTGCGACCCCGTCGGCGGCTCAGCCCTCCGGGAACCGCTCGGGCCAGGGCGCGTCGGCCGGGCGCAGACCGCTCCACCCGCGGCTGCGGGCGGCGGCCGCGGCCAGGACGCCGCTCACGGTCGTCGGGTTGTGCAGGGCCCCCGCGAGCACCAGGTCGACCGCCTCGTCGAGCGGCACCCAGGCGGCCGGCATGTCGCGCTCCTCGCCCTCGCCCTCGTGCCGCTCGTCCTCGGCGACGGCCTCGAGCCCCCGCGCGAGGTAGCAGCGGAACGCCTCGGTCGTGCCGCCCGGGGAGTTGTAGTAGTCGACGAGGACGTGCCAGCGCTGCGCGCGGTACCCGGCCTCCTCGACGAGCTCGCGCTGCGCGGCCGCGAGCGGCCGCTCCCCCTCGACGTCGAGCAGCCCGGCCGGCGCCTCCCAGAGCATCCGCCCCGTCGGGTGGCGGTACTGGCGCACGAGCAGCACCCGCTCGTCGTCGTCGAGCGCGAGGACGCCGACGGCGCCGGGGTGCTGGAGCACGTCGCGGACCACGGTCTGCCCGTCGCCGAGGTCGACCTCGTCGCGGCGCACGTCCCAGACCTTGCCGTGGAACACGACCTCGCTGGAGCGGACCCGCCGGTCCGCGACCTCGTCGGCGACGGGGCCGTCCCAGGGGGCCGCCATCAGACGCCCATGCCGGCCGACGCGGTCGTCACGTCGACCGGGGCGCCGCCGGTGCCCGCCGCGCGCTCGACGGCCGCCGCGACCAGCCCGCTGAACAGCGGGTGCGGGCGGGTCGGGCGCGAGCGCAGCTCCGGGTGCGCCTGGGTGGCCAGGAAGAACGGGTGCACGTCGCGCGGCAGCTCGGCGAACTCCACGAGCCGCCCGTCCGCCGTGGTGCCGGAGAAGACGAGCCCGGCCTCCTCCAGCTGCGCGCGGTACGCGTTGTTGACCTCGTAGCGGTGCCGGTGGCGCTCCTCGACCTGCGCCGCGCCGTACGTCGCGCGGGCCAGCGAGCCCTCGGCGAGCGTGGCGGTCCAGAGCCCGAGGCGCATCGTGCCGCCCATGTCGCGCTCCCCCGCGACGACGTCGCGCTGCTCGGCCATCGTCGCGATGACCGGGTGCGGCGTCTGCGGGTCGAACTCCGCCGAGCTCGCCCCCTCCAGGCCGGCCACGTCGCGGGCGTACTCGATGACCATGCACTGCAGGCCGAGGCACAGCCCGAGTAGCGGGATGCCCTGCTCGCGGGCGTGCCGGACGGCCCCGAGCTTGCCCTCGATGCCGCGCACGCCGAACCCGCCGGGCACGCAGACCCCGTCGACGCCGTCCAGCTCGCGGGCCGCGCCCTCGGGGGTGCGGCACGCGTCCGAGGGCACCCAGCGCAGGTCGATCCGGCAGTCGTTGGCGAAGCCGCCGGCGCGCAGCGCCTCGGTGACCGACAGGTAGGCGTCGGGCAGGTCGACGTACTTGCCGACGAGCGCGATGGTGACGCGCCGGGCCGGGCGGTGGACCCGGCGCAGCAGCTCGTCCCAGTCGGTCCAGTCCACGTCGCGGAACGGCAGCCCGAGGCGGCGCACGACGTACGCGTCGAGGCCCTCGGAGTGCAGCACCTTGGGGATGTCGTAGATCGACGGCGCGTCCACCGCGGCGACGACGCCGTCCACGTCGACGTCGCACATGCTCGAGATCTTGCGCTTGACGCCCTCGGGCACCTCGCGGTCCGCGCGCAGCACGATGGCGTCGGGCTGGATGCCGATCGAGCGCAGCGCGGCGACGGAGTGCTGCGTCGGCTTGGTCTTCAGCTCCCCCGACGGGCCGATGTAGGGCACGAGCGAGATGTGCAGGAAGAACACGTTGTCGCGCCCGACGTCCTGGCGCACCTGGCGGGCGGCCTCCAGGAACGGCTGGGACTCGATGTCGCCGACGGTCCCGCCGATCTCGGTGATGATGACGTCGAGGTCGGGCCCGGCGGCCTCGCGCATGCGGCGCTTGATCTCGTCGGTGATGTGCGGGATCACCTGGACCGTGTCACCGAGGTACTCCCCGCGGCGCTCCTTGGCGATGACCGCGGAGTAGACCTGCCCGGTGGTGACGTTGGCGGAGCCCGGCAGGTCCTCGTCGAGGAAGCGCTCGTAGTGCCCGATGTCCAGGTCGGTCTCCGCCCCGTCGTCGGTGACGAACACCTCGCCGTGCTGGAACGGGTTCATCGTCCCCGGGTCGACGTTGAGGTACGGGTCGAGCTTCTGCATCGTGACCCGCAGGCCGCGGGCCCGCAGGAGCCGGCCCAGGCTCGAGGCCGACAGGCCCTTGCCGAGGGAGGAGGCGACGCCGCCCGTGACGAAGATGTGCTTGGTGGTCTCGAGCGCTGCCAAGGGTGCTCCCGTGGTCGTCGGGCCGGGGTGCGGCCGCTGTGCCGGGGGTCCGCCACCCCCGGTCCACGGGCTTCGAGGCTAACAGCCGCCGGGGCCCCGCCCGCCGCGGCGGCCCCGCGCGCCGCGCGTCAGCCGCCGGCGAGCCCGCGGTACGCCCCCCGCAGCTGCCGGAGCACGGCCGCGCCGTCCGGCCAGCCGGCCGCCCGCTCCCGCCCGGCCGCCGCCAGGCGCTCCCGCTCGGCGGGGTCGTCGAGGAGCCGTACGACCCCCGCGGCGACCCCCCGCGCCACCTCGTCCCGCGGGCCCCACGGCACGAGGACGGCGGCGTCGCCGACGAGGTCCGGCACGCCGCCGACCGCCGTGGCGACGAGCGGCGTCCCCGCCCGCAGCGCCTCCTGGGCGACGAGGGCCCGGGCCTCCCAGGCGCTGGTGAGCACGGCGACGTCGGCGGCCGCGAGGAGGTCGGCCACGTCGTCGCGGTGCCCGAGGAAGCGTACCGGCGCCCCGGCGGCGTCGGCCCGGGCCTGCCACGCCCCGCGGTCCGGCCCCTCCCCCGCGACCGCGACGAGCGGCGTCGGGTCGCGGGCCGCCCAGGTCGCGGCGGCGGCGAGGAGCACGTCGTACGCCTTCTGCGGCGCCACCCGCCCGACGGCGAGCACGAGCGGGCGGTCGCCGAGGCCGAGCCCCGCGCGCACCGCGGCCGCGTCCCGGCGGGGGGCGGGCAGCGGCGGCGCGGCGACGGGGGCCAGGCGCGCGTCGCGCGCGCCGAGCGCACGGGCCCGCTCGACCAGGTCGGAGGACGCGCCGAGCGTGAGGTCGGCGCCGCGGGCGACGAGCCGCTCGAGCCCGGCGAGCACGAGCCGCTGCGGGCCGCTGCCGAGCACCGCGTTGTGCCAGGTCACGACCAGCGGGCGGGCCCCGGCGAGGACCGCGAGGGCCCCGGCGCGCAGCCCGTGCGCGTGCACGACGTCGGGCCGCTCGGCGGCGAGCACCGCCCGCAGCCGGCGGACGCTGCGCAGGTCGGCGACCGGGCGCGGCGCGCTGGACACCTCGACCGGGGCGAAGCGCGCCCCGGTCGCGCGGAAGCCGAACTGCTCCTGCGTGGCGGCGGGCCCGGCGACGAGCACCTCGTCGCCGGCGGCCACCAGCCCGGCGGCGAGGGACCGCACGTGCTGCCCGACGCCGCCGGTGCTCGTGCCGAGGACGAGGGTGGTCTTCACGCGGGACCTCCGGGGTCGGTGGGTGCGCCGGGGCGGGTCGCAGCGGCCTCCGCGGTGGGGGCGGGGGTGCGCGTGCGGCGCAGCAGCCGGGCGAGCAGGGGGCGCAGGTCGTCGCCGTCGAGGAGCAGGACGGCGCCGGCCGCGACGAGCGCGGCGGCGCCGCCGGCGGCGGCCGCCTCGACCGCGCTGAGGACCGGCCCCGCCGCGGGCAGCGCCGCGCCGAGCCCGGCGGCGACGCCGGCGCCGGCGGCGGCGCCCGGGACGGCGCCCGCGAGCCCGGCCGCGCCGGCCCGCACCGCGCCGGCCGTGGCGGCGGTCCCGCCGGCCGCGCGCAGCGACCGCAGCAGCAGCGCACCGGCGAGGAGCATGCCCGCGGAGGTGGCCGCACCGACGCCGGTGGCGGTCCAGCCCCCGGGCAGGAGCGCGCCGCCGAGGATCGACCCGGCGGCCGCGACCCCCCAGCCGGCGACCGTGCCGCGCGCGGCGGCGCCGCCGCGGCCGGCGGCGGACAGCGCCCGGCCCAGGTGCGCGACGAGCGCCTGCCCCGCCAGCCCGGGTGCGAAGGCGACGAGCGCCCATGCCATCGTCCAGGCGGGCTCGACGCCGAAGACGCGCGCGGTGGGGGCGGCCGCGGCGACGAGCACGGCGCTGCCCAGCAGCGACACGAGGAGCACCGCGCGGGTCGTGGCAGCAGCCGTGCCGGCGAAGGCGGCTCGGTCGCCGCGCCCCGCCTGCTCGGACAGGGCGGAGAAGCTGGCGGTGGCGATGGGCACGGCCAGCACGGCGTACGGCAGCAGGTAGACCGCCCACGCGTAGGTGTAGACGTTGATCGCACCGGGGTCGTCGCGGGCGGCGACGAGCACCGCGAGCGTGGCCACCTGCTGGGCGACGAGCCCGGCGAGCCCCGCCCCGGCGAGGGTACGGGCCCGGCGGGCCGCCCCGGGCGGGAAGCGCAGCGCGGGGCGCAGCCGCTCGCGCACGAGCACCGGGACGAGGCTGGTGAGCGCGAGCACGGCCACCCCGCCGGTCGTGCCGAGGGAGAGCCAGAGCAGCGCACCGGCCGGCACCGCGTCGAGGTCGTCCCGGCTGCCGGCGTACGTCGCCTGGAACCCGAGGTAGGCGCCGACGACCACCAGGCTCGACAGCAGCGGGGCCAGCGCCGGGGCGAGGAAGCGCCGCCGGGCGTTGAGGACCCCGCTGGCCACCACCGCGACCCCGTACAGGGCGACCTGCGGGGCGAAGACCACGAAGAACCCCGCGGCCACCCGGGCGCTGTCCCCCGCGCCGCAGGCGCCGTCGCCGCCGGTGAGCAGGCGCATGAGCGGCCCGGCGGCCAGCGCCCCCAGCGCGGCCAGCGGCACGAGGACGAGCAGCGCCCACGTGAGCAGGGCCGAGGCCGCGCGGCGGGCGGCGTCCTCGTCGCCGCGGGCCGCGGCGCCGGCCACGAGCGGGACGACGCTCACCGCGAGCGCGCCGCCCGCGACCACCTCGAAGACGATGTTGGGCAGCATGTTCGCCGTCTGGTACGCCGTGGCCAGGCAGCTCGTCCCGTCCGGGGCGCCGACCGTGCGGCTGAACACCAGCCACCGGCCGAACCCCGTGACCCGCGCCAGCAGGGTGACGGCGGCGATGAGGGCGGCGCCGGCGGCGACCCCGCGGGCGGCGCGCGCGGCGCTCACGGGCGCGGGCCGGCCGGGCTCACCGCGCGGCGCGGCCGAGGCCGTCGAGCTCGCGCAGGCCCGGTGTGCGCTCGATGACCGCGGTGAAGCTGACCCGCTCGCTCGCCACGGTCAGCGCGGCGATGCCGGCGAGGTGCGCGGCGAGGACGGGGCGGCTGGTGGCGGCGGCGATGCCGACCCCGACGAGCGCGCCGAGGGCGTTGGCCCCGCAGTCGCCGAGCATGGACCGGGCCCGCAGGTCGGGCACGAGCAGCGCGGCCGTCGCGCCGACCGGACCCGCGAGCAGGTCCCCGGCGGCGCCGGGGCGGGCCAGCGCGGGGGCGCACAGGAGCAGCACCGCCTTGCCGGCGCGTCCCGGGCGCAGGTCGAGCAGGTTGACGAGGTTGGCCGCGCCCGCGACGACCCCGCCGGCCAGCAGCGCGTCGAGCGGGTCGCGGCGCACGAGCGCGCCCGCCGTGAGGCCGGCCGCGCCGAGGCCGACGACCTTCAGCGCGCCGGTCGTCACCTCGCCGCGGCGCAGCGCGCCGAGGTGCCCCCGCAGCCCGCGGGCGTCGGCGGAGCCGGCCACGTCGTCCCAGGCGCCGAGCACCGCGCCGGCGCCGGTCGCCAGGGCGGCGGCGGCGCGCAGGCGCGGCGGTCCGGGCACGGTCGCGGCGCAGGCCAGCGCCGCGGCGGCCACGGCGGGGCCCTCGAGCAGCGTCACGGGGTGCCCGGCGTGGTTGGTGCGGGCGAAGCGCCCCGCGCGGTCGAGCCGGACCAGTCCGGCGTACGCCCCGGCGCCGGCCCCGGCGCCGAGCAGGGCCGCCGCCACGCGCCCGGCGGCCCCGAGGCCGGGACGACCCGACGTCGCCGCGGCAGCTGCGCGGGCTGCGCGGGCTGCGCGGCCGGCGAGCCGCCCCGTCGTGCCCGGCCTGCTCACGGGGCGTCGGCGAGCTCGGGCAGCACCTCGTCGGCCTCGGCGCCGTAGCCGTAGGCCCCGGTCGCGCCCTCGGCCTCGGCGTCGAGGGCGAGGACCGCGCTGAGCCGCCCGGCCGCGCTGTCGGCGGTGTCCACCGTCGACACGCTGCCCTCGGTCGCCCCCTCGGTGCGCACCTCGCGCACGAGCCCGCCCTCGGAGTTGGCGCTCTGGGTGCCGGCGACGACGGTGCCGGCGCCCTGGCGGTCGAGGGCGGCGACGAGGTCGACCAGCCCGCCGGTCTGCACGCCCGCGACCGCCGCGTCCTCCGGCGCGGGCGCGGCGACGACGAGCGCCAGCCCCGCGCGCTCGGACGGCGTGCCGTCGACGGTGAGGTGCCCGAGCTCCTCCAGCCCGGTCAGCAGCGCCTGCGCGCCGGGGTCGCTCTGCGGGTCGTCCCGGGGCGAGCGGGTGACCAGGGCGCTGGCCAGGACCGTGTCCATGCGCTCGCGGGCGTCGGAGTCCTCGGGGAACGTCGTGCCCGGCAGGACGAGGCGGCTGGTGACCTCGTCGAGCTCCTCCTCGTTGGCGGGGTCGAGCCACGTGTCGACGACGCCGACGGTGCCGGTGACCGTGCCCCCGGCGGCGGCGACGGCCTCCCCCAGCTCCTGCGCGACCTCCGGGTCGGCGCCGGGCGCGGTGACGAGGACGACGCGCCGGCCCGCCAGGCGACCGTCGGTGACGCCCGCGCCGAGGGCGGCGACGACGTCCTCCTGGTACGCCACGCGCTGCTCGGTGAGCCGCAGCTCCTCCTGCAGGTCGTTGCGCTGCTCGCGCAGCTGGTCCGCCTGCTGGCTGATGGTGTTGTCGATGGGCTCGCGCAGCGGCCCGGAGCCGAGCACGATGCCCACCGCCAGCGCCATGAAGATGGCGATGATCGAGACGAGGTGGTAGCGGAAGTCGATCACGAGAAGAGCCCCTGCAGCCAGAAGGTGAAGCTGTCCCAGTAGCTGCGGAGCAGGTCCAGCACGGTCTGCCCGTTCGGCGTGGCGGCCACGGCGACGAGGAGGGTCAGGAGCCCGGCGAGCACGAGCAGCACGAGCTGCCAGGTGGAGATGCGGCTGCGGTAGAGCCGGCTCACGCCCTTGGCGTCGACGAGCTTGCCGCCGACGCGCAGGCGGGTGAGGAACGTGCTGGCCATGCCCGCACGCCCCTTGTCGAGGAACTCCACGAGGGTGTTGTGGGTGCCGACGGCGACGATGATCTCGGCGCCCTTGTCGTCGGCGAGGAGCATCGCGACGTCCTCGCTGGTGCCCGTCGCGGGGAACACGACGCTCTCCAGGCCCATGGCCTCGAGGCGGGACAGGCCCGGCGCGCGCCCGTCCCGGTACGCGTGCACCACCAGCTCCGCCCCGCTGCGCAGCGTGCCGTCCGCGACGGAGTCCATGTCGCCCACGATCATGTCCGGCGGGTAGCCCGCCTCCAGCAGCGCGTCGGCCCCGCCGTCCACCCCGATCATCACGGGGCGGTACTCGCGGATGTAGGGCCGCAGGGCCTGCAGGTCCTCCTTGTAGTGGTAGCCGCGCACGACGACCAGCGCGTGGCGCCCCTCGAGCTGGGTCCGCACGTCGGGGACGCCGACGCCGTCGAGCAGCAGCTCCCGCTCGCGGCGCAGGTAGTCCATGGTGTTGCCGGCGAAGGCCTCGAGCTGCACGGCGAGCCCGGCGCGGGCCTCCTCCATCGCCCGGGCGACGGTCTCGGTGCTCTGGCGGGCGCCGCGCGCCACGACGGCCTCGCCGTGGAACAGGGTGTCCTCGTCGAGCCGGACGACGTCGCCCTCCTGCAGGGCGTGCATGACGTCGGGCCCCACGCCGTCGAGCAGCGGGATGCCGGCCTCGACGAGGATCTCCGGGCCGAGGTTGGGGTAGCGCCCGCTGATGCTCGGCGCCACGTTGACGACGGCGCCGGCCCGGCAGGCCACGAGCGCCTCGGCGCTGACCCGGTCGAGGTCGATGTGGTCGATGACCGCGACGTCGCCCGGCTGCAGCCGCTTGGTGAGCGCCTTCGTGCGTCGGTCCAGGCGGGCGACCCCGTGGACCCCCGGGTCGTCGGTGGTGCTCTGCCGCCTGCGCATGGTCGCGATCCTCATCGCCGTCATCCTCTCAGAGCAAGCGGTACGCCCCCGGTCACGCCGCGCCCGGCGCGTGTCGCAGGCGCCACGCCCCGCGATCCCCTCCCCCTCGCCGCCCAGGACCCGCTGGGCACCCGGGGCCGGGGACCCGGTGCCGGCCTCAGCCGTGGCCGGGCACCCGAGGGTCGGGCACCCGGGGGCCGGGCACCCGGGGCCGGGGACCCGGGGCCGGCCTCAGCCGGTCCGCCGCGCCGCCGGACGCCTGGTCCGGCCCGCGCCGCCGGCCCGGCGCCCGGCGCCGGCGGTGCCCCGCCCGCCGGCGCCGTCCGTGCCCGCGCGGGCCGAGCGCAGCAGCTCCTCAGCGTGCGCCACGGCGGTCTCACTGCCCTCGAGGCCGGCGAGCATGCGCGAGAGCTCGAGCACGCGCGCCCCGTCGTCGAGGGCGACGACCCCGGTGCGCGTGACCGAGCCGTCGTCGGTCTTCACCACGCGCAGGTGCCGGTCGGCGAACGCGGCGACCTGGGGCAGGTGCGTCACGACGAGCACCTGCGCGCTGCGGGCGAGCACCGCGAGCCGGCGCCCGATCTCCACCGCGGCCGCGCCGCCGACGCCCGCGTCGACCTCGTCGAACACGAAGGTCGGCACGGGGTCCGCGCCGGCGAAGACCACCTCGACGGCGAGCATCACCCGGGACAGCTCACCGCCGGACGCCCCGCGGTGCAGCGGCAGCGGCTGCGCGCCGGGGTGGGGCGCGAGGAGCAGGGCCACGTCGTCGACGCCGTGCGGGCCCGCCACGAGCGGCCGCGGTCCGTCCGGCCCGGGCACGTCGAGCACGTCGACCCCCGCCGCCCCGCTCGCCGCGCCGGACGCACCGGACGCACCGGACGCACCGGACGCACCGGACGCACCGGACGCACCGGACGCATCGGACGCACCGGACGCATCGGACGCACCGGACGCACCGGACGCGCCCCTGGGAGCCTCGGCCTGGGTCACCTGGACGACCACGCGGGCGTGCGGCATCGCGAGGGCGCCGAGCTCGGCGGTGACGGCGTCGGCCAGGCGCCCCGCCGCAGCGGTGCGCGCGGCGGAGAGCTCGGCGGCCAGGCGCCCGAGGTCGGACGCGAGCCCGGCCTCCTCCTGGCGCAGCGCGTCGAGGCGCTCGTCGGAGCCGTCGAGCTCGAGCAGGCGGCGACCGGCGCGCTCGGCCCAGGCGAGCACGGCGTCGACGTCCTCGCCGTACTTGCGGGTGAGCGCGCCCAGCGCCGCGCGCCGCTCCTGCACCGCGGCGAGGCGCGCCGGGTCGGCGTCCACGCCCTCGGCGTAGGACGCGAGGTCCGCGGCCACGTCGGCCAGCAGGTAGGACACCTCGCCCAGCCGCTGGCCCAGCGCGGCGAGGGCGGGGTCGTGCTCGCCCGCCTGCTCCGCGGCGCGGCGGGCGCCGGCGACGAGGCCGACCGCGTCGACGGCGTCGGGCGCCACCGGGTCGCCGAGCAGCGCGGCGTGCGCGGACGCCGCCGCCTGGCGCAGCGCGTCGGCGTGCGCGAGGCGCTGGTCCTCCGCGGCGAGCTCGGCGTCCTCGCCCGGCTGCGGCGCGACCTGCTCGACCTCCGCGAGGCCGAACCGCAGCAGGTCGGCCTCCTGCGCCCGCTCGCGTCCGCGCGTCGTCAGCTCCTCGAGCTCGCGGCGCACCGCGCGCAGCCGGCCGTAGGCCGTCTGCCACCGCGCGAGCAGGTCCGCGACGCCCGCCCCGGCGAAGCGGTCGAGCGCGGCGCGCTGGCGGGAGGGGCGCAGCAGCCGGCGCTGGTCGTCCTGCCCGTGGACCGCGACGAGCTCCTCCCCGAGCTCGCCCAGCACCGCGAGGGGGACGGCGCGCCCCCCGACGTGCCCGCGGCTGCGGCCCTCCGCGGAGACCGTGCGCGCCACGAGCAGGCGCCCGTCGTCGAGCTCGCCGCCGGCCTCCTGGGCGCGCGCGAGCGCGGGGTGCCCGGCGGGCACGGCCACGCAGCCCTCGACCACCGCTGCGCGCGCCCCCGAGCGCACCCGTGCGGCGTCGCCCTTGCCGCCCAGCAGCAGGCCGAGGCCCGTCACGACCATCGTCTTGCCCGCGCCCGTCTCGCCGGTGAGGACGGTGAGGCCCGGGGACAGCTCGATCTCGGCATCGTCGATGACGCCGAGGTCGCGGATCCGCAGGAGCTCCAGCACGGGCGTGACCCTACGCGGGCGGTCCGACAGGTCCGGGCGGAGCGGCACCGGGCTGTGGACCGCCGGCGGGCGGGCGCCCCCGGCCGCGCCACCCCTCCACCGGCAGGTCGAACTTGGCGACCAGCCGGTCGGTGAACGGGTCGCGGTGCAGGCGGACCAGCCGCACGGGGTCCGCCGACCGGCGCACCTCCACCCGCGCCCCCGGCGGCAGGTCGATGCTGCGGCGCCCGTCGCACAGCAGCGTGCCGCCGATGCGGCTCTCGGCGAGCAGCTCGACCGCGAGGACGCTGTCCGGCGCCGTGACGAGCGGGCGGGCGAAGAGCGCGTGCGCGCTGAGCGGCACGAGGAGCATCGCCTCGACCTCCGGCCAGACGACCGGACCGCCCGCCGAGAAGGCGTACGCGGTCGAGCCGGTCGGCGTCGCGCACAGGACGCCGTCGCAGCCCCAGCGCGACAGGGGCCGCCCGTCGACCTCGACGACCACCTCGAGGATGCGCTGGCGGCTCGCCTTCTCGACCGAGGCCTCGTTGAGCGCCCAGGTGCGCTCGACGCGGCCGTCGTACCGGACGAGCACGTCGAGGGCCAGGCGCTCCTGGACCTCGTACCGGCCGTCGAGCACCGCCTCCACGGCCGCGCCCAGGTCGTCGCGCTCGGCCTCGGCGAGGAAGCCCACGTGGCCCAGGTTGACGCCGAGCACGGGCGTGCGGGTGGGGCGCGCCGCCTCGGCCGCCCGCAGGAACGTGCCGTCCCCGCCGAGGGACAGCACGAGCTCGCAGCCCTCCGCGGCAGCGGGCCCCGGCTGCACCACGCGCGCGCCCTCGAGGCGCGGCGCGTCCGGCAGGTCGGGCGCGTCCGCCTCGTCGGCCAGGACCCGTACGTCCACCCCGCCGGCGGTCAGGGCGGCGACGGCGCCCTCCGCGTCGCGGGCCCCGCCGGCGCGCTGGCTGTGCAGCACGAGGAGCACCGAGCGCCCGCTCACGACGGGCCCTCCCGCACCGCGCGGCGCAGGTCGTCCTCGGCGAGCGCGCCGGCGTCGCGGCGCAGCCAGAGGAAGTACTCCACGTTGCCCGACGGCCCCGGCAGCGGGCTGGCCACGACGCCGGCGGCGCCCAGGCCCAGCGCCGCGGCCGCCGCCCCGACGTCGCGCACCGCGTCGGCCCGCAGCTGCGGGTCGCGCACCACGCCGCCCTGCCCGAGGCGCTCGCGGCCGACTTCGAACTGCGGCTTCACCATGAGGGCCAGGTCCGCGTCGGCGCCCGGCGCGCACGCCGCGAGCGCCGGGAGGACGAGGCGCAGCGAGATGAACGACAGGTCGGCCACCACGACGTCGACCGGCCCGCCGACGTGCTCCGGGGTGAGGTCGCGGACGTTGGTGCGGTCGTGCACCTGCACCCGCTCGTCCGTGCGCAGCGCCCACGCCAGCTGGCCGTAGCCCACGTCGACCGCCACCACCTGCGCGGCGCCCCGGCGCAGCAGCACGTCGGTGAACCCGCCCGTCGAGGCGCCGGCGTCCAGGCACCGCCGGCCCTCGACCCGCAGCCCCCGCGGGCCGAACGCGTCCAGCGCGCCGGCGAGCTTGTGGCCGCCGCGCGAGGCGTAGCCGGGGTCGCCGTCGTCGTCGGCCACCGCGACCGGCGCCCCGACCTCGACCTGCGTCGCCGGCTTGGTCGCGCGCTGCCCGCCCACCGTGACCCGGCCCTGCTCGACGAGGGAGCTGGCGTGCTCGCGGGAGCGGGCCATGCCGCGGCGCACGAGCTCCGCGTCGAGCCGTACCCGGCGGGTCACTCGCCGGGCGCCGGGGAGGACGGGCGGGCGAGCACGTCCTCGAGCGCCCGGTGCACGTCCGCGAACACCTCGGGGTGGTCGTCCACCGCCAGCGCGTCGAGGTCGGCGAGGCGCTCGAGCGCCGAGTCCACGGCCGGTACGCCCGACGGCTCCCCCGACGGCTCCCCCGACGGCTCCCCCGACGGCTCTCCCGACAGCTCCTGGGGCGGGGCGTCCGTCGCGCCCGTCGCCCGGTGCGGCGGCGCGGCACCGCGGACCGGCGCCGGGGGCCGCGGTACGGGCCCCGGGCCCGGCACCGGCCGGGGCAGGGGGCGCTCGCTCACGCGCCGTCCCCCGTGGCGTCGCCGCCACCGGCGGGGCGGCGGGTGGCCTCAGCGCGGCGGCGGGCCGCAGCGCTCGCGGGCGCCTTGCGCGCGGCGGCCTCGCGCGCGGCGTCGCGCGCCGCAGCGCGGCGCCCCGCGGACTCCCCGGCGCCGCTGCCCCCTGCGGGGGCCTCGTGCGGGGTCGCCCCAGCGGCAGCGCCCTCGGAGGTGCCGTCTGGCGTCGTCGCCCGTTCGCCGGTCGTCGTGGTCGCAGCCGCCTTCGTCGCCGTCGCCTTCCTGGCGGTCGCCTTCTCCGCCGTCGCCTTCGTGGCGGCCGCCTTCTTCGTGGGCGCCTTCTTGGCGGGCGCCTTCTTCGTGGGCGCCTTCTTCGTGGGCGCCTTCCCGGCGGGCGCCTTCCCGGGCGCGTCCCCGGCCGCAGCAGCCTGCGTCGTCGCCCCGGCCGCCTCGGTCGCGGCCGGCTCGGTCCCGGTCGCCCCCGTCGCCGTGCCCTTCCTCGCGGTGGCCTTCTTCGCGGTGGCCTTCGTCGCGGTGGCCTTCGTCGCGGTGGCCTTCTTCGCTCTGGCCCTCTTCGCGGGCGCCGTCGTCACGGGTGCCTCCGTCACGGGCGCCTCCGCCGCGGGGCCCTTCGTCGCGGGGGTCCGCGGACCCGCCCCCGGCTCGGGGGCCTCCTGCGGGCCGGCCTCCTGCGGAGCCGGCGCCTGGGCCCGGTCCTCCTCCCCGCGGCTCGCGGGCAGGAGCTCGCCCTGCCCGGTCGCGCCGCCGCGGCGGGCCGTCGAGGCGCGTCGGGCCGCCGCCTTGCGGGCCGCGTCCTCGCGTGCGGCCTCCCGGGCCGCCGCGCGACGGCCGTCCCCGGCGGCGGGACCGTCTCCCGCCCCGCCGTCGCCGAGCCCGGCGGCCGAGGCCGTGGTGCGCGCGGCGGTCCCTGCGGCCACGGCCGGCCCCGCGGGCCGCTCGACGTCCACCGGCGGTACCTCCGGGGCGCCGGCCGCCCGGGACCTCTTGCCCTGCAGCACGGCGGCGCCGGACGCCGAGCCCTGCTGCTGGTCCACGGCCCGGCGGCGCGTCTCGCCCTGGGCGCGCGCGAGGTCGTCGGGCGGCGCCGTGCGCGCGACCGTCCGCCGCGTGACGGTGGCGACCACCGGCGTGCCCTCGTACGACCCCACCGCCGACCCGGCCCCCGCGCCGTCGCCCGGCTCCCCCGCCCGCGTGCCGGTGCCGGTGCCGGTGCCGGTCGTGGTACCTGTCGTGGTGCCGGCCTGGCCGCCGGCGGTGCCGCCCTCCGGCGCCTGGCCCTCGTCGGGGCCCGCCGCCGTGGCGGGCGCCCCGCCGGAGCGCGGCGCCAGCCGGGCCTCGAGGTCGCGCAGCCGGCGCTCGAGCTGCTCCGCGCGCCCGAGCGCCCGGGCGAGCTCCTCCGCGGTCACCAGCCCGAGCCGCGCCACCTGCCGCTCGACCTCGCCGGCGACGAGCCCCACGACGAGGTCGCGGTTGGCGCGGCTCGTCGCGAGCGCGTCCTCGAGCAGGCCGGCCACCTGGCCCTTGACCTCGTCCGGCAGGAGCGCGGCGACGCCCTGCTCGCCCTGCTCGGCGAGCTGGCGCACCGCCTCGACGGCGCGCTGGCGGGGTCCTTCGGTGAGGCCGGACGCGATCTGCACGTAGCCGCGCAACCCGTCGATGAGCGTTGACATCTCGCTGGTGACCTTCCGTCCGGGCGCCGTGCTGCAGGGGTCGCCGCGGCCACGCGCGGCTGGCACCGCCCGTCGCCCCACCGACCCGAAGGGCCGTACCCCCGGCGCACGACGGGCAAGCGCCCGTCCCGCGCGCGGGTCGTCCCCCGCACGCTACCGGTGCCCGTCCCGCGCTGCGCTACCGTCGCGACCCGACGGAAGGAGCCGGAGTGGCGAGCGTGCAGGAGTGCGAGGCGGCGATCGAGCGGCTCTCGCAGACCCTCGGCGGGCGCGAGCAGGCGAGCGGCCTCGACCGCAGCCTCAGCTTCCGCGCGACGGACCTCGACGTGACGTGGACCGGCCGGCTGCACGACGGGCGCCTGGACGACCTGACCCGGGAGGACCGGCCGCGGGCGCAGATCCGCCTGGCCGCCACCAGCGACGACCTCGTGGCGCTGACGTCGGGCAGCCTCGGCTTCGCGGGCGCCTGGGCCTCCGGCCGGCTGAAGGTCGACGCCGGGGTCATGGACCTGCTCAAGCTGCGCAGCCTGCTCTAGGCCCTGCGCCGCCGGCCCTCCCGGCCCGAGCCCGGGACCCGCCCGGCACCGGGCGCAGGTCCGGGACCGGGCGCGCCCACGCCCCCGCCCGAGGACCCGCCCTCAGCCCTCGTCCGGCACCGCGTCCCCGAGCGCCTCGACCGCGGCGAGCGCCGAGCGCCCGTCCACCGCCGGGGCGACCCGCTCCAGCGCGTCGAGCGCCTCCTGCAGCAGGACCTCGCCCTCGTGCGCCCAGCGCGCGGCGCACGCGGCGCGCAGCGCGTCCCACCCGTCCCCGCCGGGACGCTCCTCACCGGCGGGCTGCACGGCCAGGGACGGGCCCCCGGCGGCACCTCCCGTCCCCACCGCGGCGCGCCAGCCGCCGCACCACCACGCGCCGTCCCGCTGCTCCACGTCGGGGTGCTCGACCAGCAGGCCCCCGAGGTCCCCCGCGAGGTACGTGGGCCGCTCCCCCGGGGCCGCGGCCAGCAGCCGCGCCGCGTCGCTGACCCCGGTGAGGACCGCCAGCGAGGGCAGCCCCGCCCGGACGGCGCAGGCGATGTCGGTGTCGAGCCGGTCCCCGACGACGAGCGCGCTGCGGCTGCCGGTGCGCGCCAGCGCCGCGTCCACGAGCGCCCGCTCGGGCTTGCCGGCGACGCGGGGGTCGACGTGGACGGCCGCGCGCACGGCCGCGACGAGCGAGCCGTTCCCCGGCGCCACGCCGCGGTCGGTGGGGATCGACAGGTCGAGGTTCGTCGCGACCCAGGGCAGTCCGGCCTGCACGCCGTACGCCGCCTCCGCCAGCTGCGCCCAGCCCACCGAGGGGTGGAACCCCTGCACCACCGCCCGCGGACCGTCGTCGAGGCTCCGCACCGGGACGAGGCCCTCGTCGCGCAGCGCGACCTCGAGGCCCTCCCCGCCGACGACGAGCACCGCGTCCCCGGCACGCAGCTCGCTGGCGAGCAGCGCCGCGGCCGCCTGGGCCGACGTCACCACGTCGTCGGCGGTCGCGGGCAGGCCCATGCCGGCGAGGAGCTCCGCGGTCGCCGCGGCCGTGCGCGAGGCGTTGTTCGTCAGGTAGCAGCACCGGACCCCGCGGCCCTGCAGGGCGCCGACGACCTCCGGGGCGCCCGGCACCGGGCGCGGCCCGGTGTAGACCGTCCCGTCGAGGTCGAGGAGCAGCGCGTCGAGCGCCTCGTGCAGCGGCCCCCGGGTGCCCCGGAGCGGCCGGTCCTGGCCGCCGACCCCGTCATGACCGCCCTGCGCACGCTGCTCCACCGCTCGTCCTCCCGCTCGTCCCGCGGCGCGGCGCGTCCTCGCGCGCCCGCCCCTGCACCTCCGCCCCGGTCCCGCAGGTCCCGGTCCCGCAGGTCCCGGTCCCGCAGGTCCCGGCCCCGCCAGTCCCGGCCCCGCCAGTCCCGGCCCCGCAGGTCCCGGCTCAGTCGGGCCGCTCGCGGGCCCGCAGCGTGGCGCGCGCGTGCCGCAGCGCCTGCGCGTACTCCGCCCGGCCCGGACGCATCGCCACCGCGAGCGAGAGCTGGTCCACCGCCTCGTCCCAGCGGTCGAGGCGCGTCAGGCTCAGACCCAGCCCGAACCGTCCGTAGTCGTCGTCTGGGCGCAGCGCGACGAGCCGGCGGAACCCGTCGGCAGCGTCCGCGTAGCGCCCGGCGTCGTACAGCGCGCGGGCCAGGGCCTCCTGGATGCTCGCGGAGCCGGGCTCGGCCGCACCCGCGCGGGTCAGGAGCTCCGCGGCCGCCCCGGCGTCGCCGCGCTCGAGGAGCTCCGTGCCCCGGCGGAACCAGTCGTAGAGGTCCCCCGCGGGTGCGCCGCCCGGGCGGTCGCGGGGGTCGTCGGCCGGCTCGCGCACGGGGCCACGCTGCCACACGCCCCGCCCGCGGGTCGCACCCGGCGCGCAGGGGCGCCGCCGCCCCGCCCGTACGATCCCTCGCGTGCCGCGGCCCGACGACGCTCCCGCCGCGCCCGTCACCCGCCTGCCCGTCGGGCTCGACGTGCGCCCCTTCCTCGGCGTGCGGTACGACCCCGCCCGCGTGCACGACCTCGCCGCCGTGACCTCGCCGCCGTACGACGTGCTCGACCCGCCGGCGGTCCTGGCCCACGAGCTCCTCGAGCCGCACAACGCAGTGCGCCTCGTGCGCCCGCGCCAGGACGGCTGCGGCCCCGAGGGCCCGTACGCCCGGGCCGCCGCCCTGCTGCGGCGGTGGTTGGAGGAGGGCGTCCTGCGCACCGACGGCGAGGTGCTCTACGCGTACGAGCAGGGCACCCGCGGCGAGCCCGGCTGGCAGCGGGGCCTCCTGGCGGCGGTCGGCCTCGGGGCGCCGGGGCGCAGCGCGGTGGTGCCGCACGAGCAGGTCATGCCCGGCCCCGTCGAGGACCGTCTCACGCTCATGGACCGCACCGGGGCGAACCTCGAGCCGATCCTGCTGCTGCACGAGGGCGACCGGGGGGCGGGCGTCGTGGTGGAGGAGGCGCTCGAGCGGGCCGCCGCCGGCCCCGCGGACCTCGCGCTGCACGACGCCGCCGGGCGCGCCCACCGGCTGTGGGTGCTGCGCGACCCGGCCGTGCACGAGCGCCTCCGCGACGCGCTGCACCACCGAGGTGCGCTCATCGCGGACGGGCACCACCGCTGGGCGGCCTACGCGGCGCTCGCCGAGCGCCGGCGCGAGGGCGGCGACGGCGCGGGCAGCGCGGTCGCCGCGGGCGGTGCGGGCGGTGCGGGCAGGGCGGGCAGGGCGGGCAGGGCCTCGGGGGACCGGGGCCCCGAGGCGGGGTTGGCGCTGCTCGTGGACCCGGAGCGGTACCCGTTGCACCTCGGTGCCATCCACCGGACGGTGCGGGGACTCGACGCGGGGACGGCCGCTGCCGCGACGCCGCCCGAGCTCGCGGAGGTCGGCCCCTGGCGGCCCCTGCGCGGGGAGGACGTCCCGGCCGACGCGCTGGCCGTGCTCGTGGATCCCCGGCGCCAGGCAGCGGCGGCGCTGCGGCCGGGGCGGGGCCTCGCCGAGCACCTGGCGCGGCTGCTGCCCGGTGCGAGCACCGCCTACCGGGGCGTCCCGGCGACGGCGCTGCACCACGTCCTGCTGCCGGCGTGGGACGTCGCCGAGGCGGACGTGGCCTACCACCACGACGTCCCGTCGGCGCTGGACGACGCCGCGGCCGGCGCCGGGACGGCGGTGCTGCTGCCACCGACCACCCTCGACGCGGTCGTCGCGGTGGTCGCGGCGGGCGAGACGATGCCGCGCAAGTCCACGTCGTTCGGCCCGAAGCCGCTCACCGGGCTCGTCCTGCGGCTCCTCGCGCCGCGCCCGCTCCGCGACCACGCGGCCCGCAGCGACCGCTGAACCGCCCGCGGGGCGCTCACCGCTGCGCAGGGGCGCGCGACGGGCGGCGCAGGGCGAGCACCTCGACGCCGTACCTGCTCGATGCGCCGGCGGGCCCGCGCCAGAACCGCCGGCGCAGGGCGCCCTCGACCTCGAGCACCTCGTGCTGCCCCGCGGCGAGCGCGCGGCGGCGCAGGGCGGCGGTCCACGCGGTGCACTCGATGGTGTCGACGAGCGCGCGCGGTCCCGTGCGGCGCGCCGGCGCGGGCTCGCGGGGCACGACCAGCCGGAAGGTGGCGATCTCGTCCCCGCTCGGCAGCACGACGGCCTGCGCGGGCGCGGCCAGCCGGCCCTTGAGCCGGACCTCGTTGCGGGCGGGGCCCTCCGCCCCCTCGACCGCGTCGCCCCGCCGCTGCGTCGTCCCCATCCGCTCTCCTCGGCTCGCGTCCCCGTCCCGTGCTGCGGGACCGGGAGCAGCCTGGCGCGCCGGCGGCGGGCGCACCGGCCCCGCAGGGGCCCGCTGTGGACGGCGGGCCCCCGCGGCACCTGTGGACGGGCTCAGCCCCGAGGGTCGCGCGACGGGCTGTCGTCGTGCGCGCCCGCCTCGTCGGCATCCTGGTCCGCCCCGTCCTGCCCCGGCCGAGCAGGCGCCGGGGCAGCGTCGTCGCTGAAGAGCACCGGCGCGACGGCCGGCGCCGGCGCGGGAGCACCGGCTCCCTCGAGGTCGGGCTCGCCGGGCCGGTCGGCCTCGACCTCGGGCAGGCCCGCAGGGACCGCGGCCTCGTCGGCCTCGACCCCGGGCTCCTCGGTCTGCACCTCGGGCTCGTCCGGCTCGACGTACGCCGCGGGCTCGCCGCCGTCGGCCCGAGCAGCGGTCCCGGCGGGGTCGTCGGTGCGGCCGCTCGCAGCGGCCTCGTCCGGCCCGTCCTCCGGCCCGTCCTCCGGCCCGTCCTCCGGCCCGTCCTCCGGCCCGTCCTCCTCCTCGAGGTCGACGAAGACCAGCCCCTGGAGCTCGGCCAGGCGCTCGCCCGCGTCCGTCTCCTCGTCCCGGTCGACGGCGGCGGCGCGCTCGAACCAGGTCACGGCCTCGTCGCGCCGCCCCGCGGCCAGGAGCGCGTCCGCGTACGCGTAGCGCAGCCGGGCCGACCACGGCTCCGGGCGCGTGCTCGTGAGGTCGGGCCCCTGCAGGGTCACCACGGCGGCGTCGAGCTGGCCCATGTCGCGCCGCGCACCGGAGGCGACGATGCGCATCTCCACCTGCCCTGCGTGGTCGAGGCGGCCTGCCTCCGGCCCCGCGGCCAGCGCCAGGGCGCGCTCGGGCCGCCCGAGTCCGCGCTCGCAGTCCGCCATCACCGGCAGGTAGTCGTCCGACCCCGTGATGCGCCGGGCCGCGCGCAGCTCCGCCAGCGCCTCGGCGTAGTGGCCCGCGGCGTACGCGGCCAGCCCCGCCGCCTCACGCACCGAGCCCACCCGGCCCGCCGTGCGCTGGGCCGCCATGGCGTGCCCGTACGCGGCCTCGGGGTCGTCCTCGAGCAGCCGCGCGGCCATGGCGAGGCGTCGCGCGACGACGTCGGCGTTGAGGGACGACAGCGAGCGCAGCTCGGCCCGCACCTCGCGCGGGAGCTCGCTCGTGTCCACGTCGCTGGGCAGCGGCGGAGCCGGCGGCCCGCCGCGCACCGCCCGCTGCGGGCGCGAGGCGGCACCGACGGGACGGCTGCCCCCCGGTGCGCGGTCGCCGTCGCCGCGACGGCGCGTGCCGGCGGCCTGGCCCTCGCGGCGGTACGGGCGCTCGTCCCCCCGCGGCGCACGGGTGCCACCGCCGGCCCGGCCGCGCTCGGGACCACCGTCCGCGGCGCGGTCCTGGCGGGCTGCGCCCCGCCCGCGGTCGTCGTCACGTCCCGGCCGCCAGCCGCGCTCAGCACGAGGCGAACCCGCCGGACCCCGCGCAGCGGCACCCCGCTCTGCGCGGGCGGTCCACCCGGTGCGGTCCGTGCGCTCGGCGCGGTCCGTGCGCTCGGCCCGGTCCGTGCGGTCCGTGCGGCCCGTGCGGCGCGTACGGTCGACGCGGTCCGTGCGCTCGACGGGCCCGGTCCGTGCGGTCCGCTCAGCGCGGTCGGGGCGGCCGGTCCGCTCAGTGCGCCCCGCCCGGCCGCTCCGCTCGGTGCCGTCGGTGCGGTCCGTGCGGTACGCCGGCCGCCCGCCCGTCGTGCGACCGCCTCGAGGGTCGCGGTCGTCCTGGGCACGGGAGCGCGCCGAGGGCGCCCGTCCGGGCCGCTCCGCCCTCTCCTGCCGCCACGGGCGGGCCTCGTCCGCGCCGGAGCGGCGCGCCGGGCGCTCGCCCGCGACCGGACGGCTCGTCCGCGCCGGACGCTCGGACCGGGCGTCGCCTCCTGCGCGGCCGTAGCGCTCGGAGCGCTCGGGCCGGGCTGGGCGCGAGCCGGGGCCGGCCGCCCGGGCACGGTCGGATCGCTGCGGGCGGTCGTACCCCGCCCGACCCTCGGATCGCGACGCGCGCTCCGGCCGGCCGCGCCCGTCGCGAGCGGCGTCGTCCCCGCGCTGCGGCCGGTCCCAGGACGGGCGCGAGCCCGACGTACCGCCCCCTCGAGCGCTCCCCGCGCCGGCGCGAGGGGCGCCCGCACGGCCGGAGGCACCGGTCGGACGCTCACCCGCAGCACCCCGTCGGGCGCCCCCGCCGGTCCCCGCGCCCGAGGACCCCGGTCGCGACCCGCCCCGGGGACGACCGTCGCGGCCGGCGTCGTCCCGGCGGTCGCCGCGCCCTCCGGCCCCGCCGGGACCGCCAGCGCGTCCCTGCCGCGGACCACCACGCCCACGGTCACCGTCGCCGCGGGGGATCCTGCGCTCGTCGCTCATCTGGTCCTGCTCTCGTCTCGTCTCACGCTGCGGCCTCGAGGGTGCCAGGTCGGCGCCACGACGCCAGGTGCCGGTCCCCCGACCTCACCGCGCTCCGCCCGGCGCTCACGACGACCTGCGCCGGTCGTGGCCCTGGGCCGCCGTTCAGAGGGGAATGCAGGAAGGGCCGGTACCGGGTCCGGTACCACACCGCGTGCGCGGGGTGGCACCGA
>NZ_QZEZ01000009.1 GCF_003594885.1 Vallicoccus soli | reverse complement strand
ACCGCCGCCTGCGCTGGGGCCGCCTGGCCACCTTCCACATGCTCGACACCCGCCAGTACCGCACCGACCAGGCCTGCGGCGACGGGGTCCAGCTCTCCTGCGGCGACGAGGAGCAGGCGGAGCGGACGATCACCGGCCCGGAGCAGGAGCGGTGGCTCCTCGACGGGCTCGGCCGGTCCGAGGCCACCTGGGACGTCATCGGCCAGCAGGTCTTCTTCGCCCAGTCCGACTACGCCGAGGGCCCCGTCGAGGCCTACAACATGGACGCCTGGGACGGGTACCGCGCGTCGCGGGACCGGATCCTCGCCGGGATCGCCGAGCGCGGGGTGCAGAACCCGGTCGTGCTCACCGGCGACGTGCACACCCACTGGGCCAACGACCTCAAGGCCGACTTCCGCGACCCCGGCTCGCAGACCGTCGGCGTCGAGCTCGTCACCAGCAGCATCACGTCCGGCGGCGACGGCTCGGACGCGCCCTCGTACGCCCCCGCGGTGCAGCGGGAGAACCCGCACGTCAAGTTCGCGAGCAACCGCCGCGGCTACGTCCGCGCCCGGGTCACCGCCCGCGAGCTGCGCGCGGACTTCCGCAGCCTCGAGCGCGTCTCCCAGCCCGACGCCCCCGCCTACACCCAGGCCTCCTTCACCGTCACCGCCGGGCGCCCCGGCCTCGAGCAGGTCGCGCCCCGCGCCTGAGGCCCTGACCGGCACCCGGCCGGCCCGTGGTTGGCTGGCCGGGTGCCCGTGGAGCCCCTCCTGCTCGCGCTGGCCGGGCTCGCCGCGGGGTTCGTGAGCGTCGTGGTCGGCCTCGCCTCGCTCGTCTCGTACCCCGCCCTGCTCGCCGCCGGGCTGCCGCCGGTCGCGGCCAACGTGACCAACACGGTCTCCCTCACCGCGGCCGGCATCGGCGCGACGCTCGGCTCGCGGGTGGAGCTCGCCGGGCAGGGGCGGCGGATGCGCCGGATGGCGGTGCTGTCCGCGCTCGGCGGCGCGACGGGCGCGGCCCTGCTGCTCACCACGCCGGCGGACGCCTTCGAGGCGCTCGTACCGGTGCTCGTCGGCGGGGCGTCCCTGGCCCTGCTGCTGCAGCCGCGGCTGCGCCGCCTGCAGGCCGGGCACCACCACCTGCGCGAGGAGGGCCCGCTCGTCATGGCCGGCGTCTACTGCGTCGCGGTGTACGGCGGCTACTTCGGCGCTGCGGCCGGCGTCCTCATGCTCGCGCTGCTCGCCGCCGCCTCGGACGAGGCGCTGCACCGGCTCAACGCGGCGAAGAACACCGCCGCGGGCGTCGCGAACGCCGTCGCGTCGCTGGCCTTCGTCGCGCTCGGGCCCGTCGACTGGTCGGCGGCCGTGCCGCTCGCGCTCGGCTTCCTCGCGGGCGGCTCGGTCGGCCCCGCGGTCGCGCGGCGGGTGCCGCAGGACGTGCTCCGGTACGCCGTCTGCACCGCGGGCATCGGGCTCGCGCTCGTGCTCGCGGTGCAGACGTACGGCTGAGGGGCACCCTCAGGCGAGGACCAGGGCGACCCACAGCGCGTACGCCGCCACCAGCGCCGCGCCCGCCGCCCGCGGGAGCCGGCGCGGGACGGCGACGAGCACCAGCGGCAGCAGCGCGGCGGCCAGCGCCGGGCGGAGCATCCCCGTCGTGGCGAGCGGCGCGACGAGCGCCGCCGCCCCCAGGGTGACGGTGGCGTTGCAGACCACCGCGCCGACGACCCCGGCGACGGCGACCTCCTCGACGCCGTGCCGGCGGGCGGCCGCGAGCAGCGCCACCAGCTCCACGGAGGTGGCGAGGGCGAGCAGCGTGAGGCCCACCGGCCCGTCGGCCACCCCGAGCGCGTCGGCGGCGCGCGACGCCCCGGCCACCGCCCCGGCGCCGCCGAGCGCCATGAGGGCGACCCCGCCGAGCACGAGCAGCGGCGCGGCCCTGCCGCCCCGGCCGCCCGCCCGGTCCTCCTCCTGCTCGAGCTCGGCGAGCTCGCCGAAGGCGGGCGCCCGGCCCTCGAGGCACACCACGAGGGCGACCGCGGCGGCGTACGCGGTGAGCAGCAGGGCGCCCTCCACGCGCCCGACGACGCCGTCGGCCAGCGCGGCGACGGCGGCGAGGCCGGCGGTGGCCGCCAGCAGGGCGTAGCGGCGCACGCGGGGCCCCACCGGCACCGGGCGCAGCAGCGCCGCCGCGCCGAGCGCGAGCGTCAGGAGCGTGGCGTTCGCCCCCAGCGCGTCGCCCGCGGCGAGGTCGGGGCGGCCGCCGGCCGAGGCCACCACCGCCGTCACGAGCTCCTCGGGCTCGGCCCCGGCGACGAGCAGGCCCACGGCCAGCGCGCTGGTGCCGAGCCGGCGGGCGGCCGCGGCGGCGTTCTCCGCGAAGGCCTCGGCGCCGGCGACGAGCAGGGCCGCACCGGCGGCGAGCAGGAGCAGGGCGAGCAGCACGCGCGCATCATCCCGGCGCGGGCCGGGCAGAGTGCGCCGGGCGGGCCGGGCGGCGGCCCCGAGGGCTGGAGGACCCGTGGCCGAGGCTGTCCCCGACGACCTGCTGCGCGCTGCGCTGACCCGGTACGCGGGCCTGGCCTCGCTCGCGCTGCGCGACCCGCAGGCGTGGCTGGGGGACGACGACGAGGCCGGCGACCAAGCCGGCGACCAGGCCGGCGACCAGGCCGGCGCGCCGGGCGCCGGCGACGCCCATGAGGACGACCGCGGCCTCCTGCGCCGCGCCCGGGAGGAGCTCGCCGACCGGCTCCGCGGGGAGGTGCACCCCGGCTCGCCCGGGTGGTCGTCCCGCCCGGTGCAGGAGCGCGTCGACTGGTGGCTGGGCGTCGTGGGGACGTACACCTCGGCCGTCGCCGCCACGCCCCGGTTCTTGGGGGTCGTCGCCGACCGCTTCCCGGTGCAGGGGGCGTTCGCGGTCGCGTCGCAGGGCCTCGCCGTCTGCGCGACGGCGCACGAGCACGGCACCCGCGACCCGGGCGCGTGGGTCCCGCTGCTGGGCCGCGTCCTCTTCGACCGCGACCTGCCCGCGGGCGGCGCCCCGGCCGGCCTGCCCGCCGGGTCGGCGCGGGAGGAGGCCGAGGCCGGGGCGCGGGAGATGGGCGAGGAGACCGGCGTGGCCCGGCGGGGGCCCCTGCGCCGCACCGCGGGCATGCTCTGGCGGCTCGGTCGCACGCTGTGGGGCCTGCAGTCGCTGTTCGACGACCGCCCCCGCGGCAAGTGGCGCTACCGGGCCCTCGGCAAGCTCCCCGTCGTCGGCGTGCTGGGCGGCTTCCTCGACGAGAAGGAGGCCCTGCGCCGGGCCTCCGCCGAGACCGGCGAGCTGCTGGCCGCGGGGTACGCCGGCCGCCGCTGAGCCCGCGCGCGGACGGGACGGGGACCCGGGGCCCGCCGCCTCAGGCGGTGACGACGGTGACCGGCATGGAGGAGTCCGCCGGCAGGTCGAGCGGCGACGGGGTGCGCCCGCGCGCGGCGAGCTCGGCGCCCAGGGCCGCCACCATGGCGCCGTTGTCGGTGCACAGGCGCGGCGGCGGCACCCTCAGGGCGACGCCCGCCGCGTCGCAGCGCTCCTGCGCCAGGGCGCGCAGCCGGCTGTTCGCCGCGACCCCGCCGCCGAGCAGCAGCGTGTCGACGCCCTGGTCCCGGCACGCGGCGAGCGCCTTGCGGGTGAGCACGTCGACGACCGCCTCCTGGAAGGAGGCGGCGACGTCCGCGACCGGGACGGGCTCGCCGTCGCGCTCGCGCTGCTCGACCCAGCGCGCCACGGCCGTCTTCAGCCCCGAGAACGAGAAGTCGTAGCGGTGGCGCTCCAGGTCGCGCCCGGAGGTGAGGCCGCGGGGGAAGTCGACGTACGCCCGGTCGCCCTCGCGCGCCGCGCGGTCGACGTACGGCCCGCCGGGGAACGGCAGGCCGAGGACGCGGGCGACCTTGTCGAAGGCCTCGCCGGCGGCGTCGTCGATGGTCTGACCCAGCGGGCGCACGTCCTCGGTCACGTCGGGGACGAGCAGCAGCGAGGAGTGCCCGCCGGAGACGAGCAGGGCGAGGCAGGGCTCGGGCAGGGGCCCGTGCGCCAGCTGGTCGACGGCGACGTGCGCGGCGAGGTGGTTCACCCCGTAGAGCGGTCGGTCCAGCGCCAGCGCGAGCGCCTTGGCCGCCGCCACCCCGACGAGCAGCGCCCCCATGAGGCCGGGGCCGCTCGTCACCGCGAGCGCGTCGACGTCCGCCAGGCGCACGCCGGCGTCGGCGCAGGCGCGCTCCACGGTCGGCACCATCGCCTCGAGGTGCGCGCGGCTCGCGACCTCCGGGACGACGCCGCCGAAGCGGGCGTGCTCGTCCACGCTCGAGGCGACGGCGTCGGCGAGCAGCTCGGTGCCGCGGACGAGGCCGACGCCGGTCTCGTCGCAGGAGGTCTCGATGCCGAGCACGAGGGGGGCGTCAGCGGGCACCCGCCCATGCTGCCAGGCGCACCGCCCGCCGCCCGCCCCGCGGGGTGCGGCGGGTCAGGCGGGGCGCCGCCGGCGCATCACCACGGCGTCGACGCCCCCGGCGTAGTAGCCGCGGCGCACGCCGACGCGCTCGAACCCGTGGCGGGCGTAGAGCGCGAGCGCCGGGCGGTTGTCGGCGCGGACCTCGAGCAGCACCGCGGCGCACCCGCGCGCCCCGGCCTCGCGCAGCAGCTCGCGCAGCAGCAGCCCGCCGACCCCGCGCCCCTGCGCCGCCGGCGCGACGGCGAGGGTCTGCACGTCACCGTCGCCCGCGGGGGCCGCGAGCCCGGCGTAGCCCACGACCTCGCCGGCCCGCTCGGCCAGCACGTAGTGCCGCGTGGCCCCCTGGCCCAGCTCGCTCCAGAACAGCTCCGCGGACCACGGGTCGTCGGGGAAGAGCAGGCGCTCCAGCGGCAGGACGCGCTCGACGTCCCACCAGCGCAACGGGCGCAGGACCGGCACCTCCGTCGCGGCCGCGGCCGGCGCGCTCACGCCAGCACGCGCTTGCGCGCCCCCGGCTCCGCGGCGTCCGGGCGGCGCAGGTAGAGCGGCACCGGGTCGAGCACCGGGCGCCCCTCGGCGACCCAGAGCCCGACGTCGGCGGGGTCGGGGTGCTCCGGGGCGCGCGCCCCGGGCAGGGCGTGCAGCAGCGCGCCGTGCCCGACGACCGGCAGGTCCGCCGGGACCGAGGCGGGCGGGCCGACCGCAGGGCCCGCGGTGCGGACCGCGCCGGGGCCGTACGCCGCCCAGTAGACCTCCCGGCGCCGGGCGTCGGTCGCGACGGCGAAGGGGACCTCGAGCGCGCGGGCGGCACCGAGGGCGAGCGCGTCGAGCGTGCACACGCCGACGACGGGCACGCCGAGCGCCGCGCCGAGGGTGCGGGCGGTGACGACGCCGACCCGCAGCCCGGTGAAGGGGCCGGGCCCCACGCCGACCGCGACCCGGCGCAGGTCGCGCCGGTCGGCGCCAGCCTCGGCCAGCACCGCGGCGACGGCGGGCGCGAGCAGCTCCGCGTGCCGGCGGGGGTCGAGCGCCGAGGAGGTCGCGAGGACGCGGTCGCCGTCGAGGAGGGCGGCGCCCGTGCGCGGGGTGGCCGTGTCGAGCGCGAGCGTGAGCACGGGCCCGAGGCTACCGGCGCACCGGCGGCCGTTTATGATGACGCGTCAACCACTACGGAAGGTACGGCATGCGTCTCCCGATCAAGGCGTCCCACGTCCCGGTCCGCCTCGCCACGGGCGCCTTCATCCTCGACTCCGGCCTGGGCAAGCGCGGCGCCGACGAGGGCACGGCGGCCGGCCTGCACGGCATGGCGGCCGGCACCTACCCGCAGCTGCAGGGCCAGGACCCGCAGCGCTTCGTCAAGCTCCTCAGCGGGGGCGAGATCGCCCTGGGCGCCGCCCTCCTGCTGCCCGTCGTGCCGTCCGCGGTGGCCGGCGCCGCGCTCACCGCGTTCTCCGCGGGCCTGCTCGGCCTCTACGCGCGCACCCCGGGCATGCGCCGCCCCGGCAGTGTCTTCCCGAGCCCGCAGGGCATCGGCGTCGCGAAGGACGTGTGGATGCTCGGCATCGGCCTGGGCCTCGTCGTCGACGCGCTGGCCGACCGGCGCCGCTGACCGGCCGGCCGCCGGCCGGCCCGCCCCCGTGGGGCCGGCCGGCCCCACCGGCCCGCTAGGCCAGGACGCCGAGGGCGTCGCGCCAGCGCTCGCCGACCCCGGTGAGCTCCACCCGGCGCTCATCGCCCTCGGCGTCCCCGCGGGGCCGCTCGATGCGCACCTCGAGCCGGTCCTGCGCCAGCGACTCCACCCGGCCCTCGCCCCACTCGACGACCGTCACGCTCTCGGCCAGGGAGCTGTCGAGGTCGAGGTCGTCGACCTCGTCGAGACCGCCGAGGCGGTAGGCGTCGACGTGCACGAGGTCCGGACCGCCGGACGTCGACGGGTGCGCGCGGGCGATGACGAACGTCGGCGACGTGACCTCGCCGCGCACCCCCAGCCCCTCCCCGATCCCCCGGGTGAGGGTCGTCTTGCCGGCGCCGAGGCCGCCGCTGAGCACCACGAGGTCGCCGGCGCGCAGCAGCCCGGCCAGGCGGCGCCCCAGCGCCACCATCGCCTCGTCGGTCGGGACCACCAGGCTCGCGCTCACGCCGCCGCCACCAGGGCCGCGGCCGTGCGCAGGTCCTCGCGCAGCGCGGCGAGCGGCGCGCCCGCCGGGCCCCACCTGATCGCCGCCGAGGGGTGGTACGTCGCCACGACCCGCCGTCCCTCCCACGTCAGGGGCTCCGCGCGCAGCGCCCCGAGGCGCACGCCGGGCCCGAAGAACCACTCCGCGGCGCTGCCGCCGAGGGTGACGATGACCGCCGGGTCGAGCAGCGCGATCTGGGTGCGCAGCCAGCCCCGGCAGCGCTCGGTCTCGGCCCGCCGCGGCTTGCGGTTGGCCGGCGGCCGGCACTTGAGCGTGTTGGTGACCGCCACCTGCGCGCGGTCCAGCCCCGCCCCTGCGAGCACCTCGTCGAGCAGCTGCCCCGACCGGCCGACGAACGGCTCCCCGCTCGCGTCCTCCTGCGCGCCGGGGGCCTCGCCCACGACGAGCAGCCGCGCCGACGGCGGGCGCCGGCCGGGCACGACGCGGGTGCGCGCCGCCGCGAGCTCGGGGCACCGCGTGCACCCCGCGACCGCCTCGGCAAGCGCTTCCCAGCTCGGGTGGCCGTCCTGGGCGGGCTGCGCCCCCTGCGCCTCCTGCGCCCCCTGCGCCTCCGGGGGCGGCGCCTGCCCGGGTCCGCGCCGGGCCGTCACGGCCTGCCCCCGAGCGCGCGCTCCACGAGCTCGCGCAGGTGCGCGGTGACGGTGCCGGGGTGCTCCAGGAGCACGAGGTGCCCGGCCGCGGGCACCGTGACGAGCTCGGCGGTGGGCACGGCGGCGGCGATGTCGCGGCTGTGCTCCGGCGGCGTCAGCAGGTCGTCCTCCCCGACGAGCACGAGGGTGGGCAGGGTGTCGAGGACGGGCAGCGCGGCGAGCTTGTCGTGCGCGGAGAACGCCGGGTAGAACTCGGCGACCGTCTCGATGGGCGTCGTCGAGATCATCTCGGAGACGAACTCGACGAGCGAGGTGGGCACGTCGGAGGCGAAGGAGTAGCGCCGCGTCAGCAGCAGCTCGAGGTCGCTGCCGACCCGGCGCGTGCGCTCCACGAGGGCCGGGCGGCGCGCCAGCTGGTCGAACACGGTGGGCACGGCCCTGCGGAGCAGCCGCCCCGCCGCCGCCGGCGCGCCCAGCGTCACGTCCGCGAGCTTGCCGGGCGAGGTGGACACCAGCGCGACGCCGACCACGCGCTCGCCGAAGAGCTCGGGGTGCTGGTCGGCCAGCGCCATGACCGTCATGCCGCCCATGCTGTGCCCGACGAGGACGACGGGCCCGCGCGGCGCCAGCTCGTCGAGCACGTGGAGCAGGTCGTCGCCGAGCTGGTCGATCGTCGCCCGCTCGCGGTCGCCGCGCCCGGACCGGCCGTGCCCGCGCTGGTCGTAGAGCACGACCCGCCCCAGGTCGGCCAGGTCGCGGCGCTGGTACCACCAGCTGCGCAGCGACAGCGCCCAGCCGTGGACCAGCACGACGGTGACGTCGGCGTCGTCGTCGCCGTCGACCTCGGCGTGCAGCGGCACGCCGTCGGCGGTGATCACCACGTGCTCCTCCCCGCCCCCGCTGCCGTACGGGTCGTGCTCGCCCTCGGGCACCCTGTGCAGGCTGCGCCCGACGGTGCGCCGCTCGGCGACGACGCCGAGGAGCGCGCCGGCCGCGACCGCGCCGGCGGCGGCGCCGAGCACCCCGGCGCGCCGCCCCCACCCGGGGACGCCGGCCAGCGGGCTCACCACGGCGCCCGCTCGTACGTCCGCGGCACCCGCGCGCCGATCCGCGTCACGACCTCGTAGGAGATGGTGCCCGCCGCGTCGGCCCAGTCCTGCGCCGTCGGCTCGCCGTGCCGGCCGGGGCCGAAGAGGACGGCCGGCTCGCCGGCGGTCACCGCGTCGGCGCCGAGGTCGACGATGACCTGGTCCATGCAGACCCGGCCCACGACGCGGCGCCGCTCGCCGGCGACGAGGACGGGCCCCGTGCTGGAGGCGTGGCGGGGCACGCCGTCGCCGTACCCCAGCGGCACCACGCCGAGCGTGGTCTCGCGCGCGGTGGTCTCGGTGTGCCCGTAGGAGACGCCCTTGCCGGCCGCGACCCGCTTCACGAGCGACAGGTGCGCGACGAGGGTCATGGCGGGGACGAGCCCCAGCGCGGCCGGGCCCGCGACGGCGGGCGCCGGGGCGAGGCCGTACGTCGCGATGCCCGCGCGCACGAGGTCGTAGCGGGTGCCGGGCAGGTGCAGCGCCCCCGCGGAGCCCGCCAGGTGCCGCACCTCGGGGTCGGCGCCCATCGCCTGCGCCGTGGCGAGCATGTCCGCGAAGCGCGCCTGCTGCTCGGCGTTCGCGGGGTGCTCCGGCTCGTCCGCGCACGCCAGGTGCGACCACAGCCCGACGAGGCGCACGGTGCCGCGGGCCTGCGCGCGCAGCGCCGCGTCGACGAGGGCCGGCCACGTCGTGGGCGTCGCGCCGCCGCGGGACAGGCCGGTGTCGGCCTCGAGGTGCACCCGTGCCGGGCGACCCGTGCGCACCGCGGCCGCCTCGACCTCCGCGAGCAGGCCGGGCGCGCCGACGCTCACGTCGACGTCCGCGGCCAGCACCGGGTCCCAGTCCTCGCCCGGCGTGGGGAGCCAGGTGAGGACGCGGGCGGTGACCCCGGCCGCCCGCAGGGCAAGCGCTTCCTCGGGAAAGGCCGTCCCCAGCCAGGTGGCGCCCCCGGCGAGCGCGGCGCGCGCGCTCGGGACGAGCCCGTGGCCGTACCCGTCGGCCTTGACGACGGCCATCACCTCGGCGGCGCCGACGGCGTCGCCGATCGCGCGGACGTTGCCCGCGACCGCCGACAGGTCGACGACGGCCTCGGCGCGCGGAGCCCTCACGCCAGGTCCCGCCGCACCCGCGGGAGCGCGTCCAGCAGGTCCTCGGCCACGACCGGGCCGCCGGCCAGGCCCGTGCCGTCCTCGTCGCCCGAGGCCAGCCGCCCCGCGGCGCCGTGCAGCCACGCCCCGGCCGACGCGGCGTCGAACGGGTCGAGGCCGCCGCCGAGCAGCGCCCCGACGACCCCGGACAGCACGTCGCCCGACCCGGCGGTCGCGAGCCACGGCGTCCCGGTGGCGTTCACCCGCACCCGCCCGTCGGGCGCGGCGACCACGGTGGTGGAGCCCTTGAGCAGGACCACGGCGTCGTACGCCCGCGCGGCCCGCTGCGCGTGCTCGAGCCGGCGCGCCTCGACGTCGGCCCGGTCGGCCCCGAGCAGCCGCGCGGCCTCGCCGGCGTGCGGCGTGAGGACCAGCGGGCCGCCCAGCGGGGGCTCCCCGGCCAGGAGGGTGAGCCCGTCGGCGTCGACGACGGCGGGCAGCCCGTCGCCCAGCACCCGCCGCAGCCGCACGAGGCCCGCGTCGTCGGTGCCGAGCCCGGGTCCGACGACGTGCGCCTGCACGCGCCCCTCCCCCACGACCGCCTCCGGCCAGCGCCGGCGCACGAGCGCCGTCGGCAGGTCGGGCCCGGAGTAGCGGACCATGCCCGCCCCGGCGCGCAGCGCGCCGCCGACCGCGAGCACGGCGGCGCCCGTGTAGGCGTCCGAGCCGGCCGCGACGCCGACGACGCCGCGGCGGTACTTGTCGCTCTCGGCGGTGGGCGCGGGCAGCAGGGCGGCGACGTCGGCGGCCTCCAGCGCCTCGACCTCGGGGGCGCCGAGCGCGGCGTCGAAGGCGGGACCGAGGTCGACGAGCTCCACCACGCCCGCGCACCCCGCGCCGGGGTCGACGAGCAGCCCGGGCTTCAGCGCACCGAAGGTGACCGTGACGTCCGCGTGGACCGCCGCCCCGGGGACCTCGCCGGTGCCGGCGTCGACGCCGCTCGGCACGTCGACCGCGACGAGCGTCGCGGCCGTCGCCTCCGCGTGCGCCACGAGCCGCGCCGCGTCCTCGCGCAGGCCGCCGCGGCCGCCGATGCCGACGATCCCGTCGATGACCAGGTCCGCGTCGTCGAGCACCGCGGCGTCGGACCCGGCGCGCCCGCCCGCGGCGCGCAGGGCGGCGAGCCCGCCCGCGTGCGGCCGGTCCGTGAGCAGCAGCGCGTCGACGCGCGCACCCCGCAGGGCGAGCGCCGCCCCGGCGTGCAGGGCGTCGCCGCCGTTGCCGCCGCTGCCGACGAGCAGGACGACGCGCGAGCCGTACGTCCCGTCGAGCAGCAGCGCGCAGGTGCGCGCCAGGCCGTGCGCCGCGCGGAGCATGAGCGGGTCGCCGGGCAGGCCGGCCCCGGCGGCCGCGTCGCCCGCGCGCACCGCCCCCACCCCGTGCGCCTGCCTCACGCCGGTTCCCCCTCCGCGACGACCACCGCCGACGCGATGCCCGCGTCGTGGCTCAGCGACACGTGCCAGGAGCGGACGCCGAGCTCCGCGGCGCGCGCGGCCACCGTGCCCTCGACCTCGAGCACGGGGCGCCCGCTCTCCTCCCGGCGCACCGTCGCGTCGGTCCACGCCAGCCCGACGGGGGCGCCGAGCGCCTTGGCGAGGGCCTCCTTGGCGGCGAAGCGCGCCGCGAGCGAGGCCAGCGGCAGGCGCCGCTCGTCCTCGGTGAAGAGGCGCTCGCGCAGCCGGGGGGTGCGCTCGAGGGCCTGGCCGAACCGGGCCACGTCGACGACGTCGATCCCCACGCCCACGATCACCGGGCCCGCCCGCGTCCACGCACCCCCCGAGCCTAGAGGGGCCGGGCGCGGCGGTGCCCGCCGCGGGAGGCGTGTCCCCCGCGGCGGGCCCCCGGCCGGGCGCCGCTCAGCCGTGCCCGAGGTCGGGGAGGCGGTGCAGCGGGCGCGGGAGCCACCAGTTGCGCTCCCCGAGCAGGGCCATCGCCGAGGGCAGCAGCACCGCCCGCACGACGGTGGCGTCGATGAGGATGGCCGCCGCCAGGCCCACGCCGAGCTGCTTGAAGTCCAGCGCCGTGAGGCTCGCGAAGATGGCGAACACCGCGACCATCACCGCCGCCGCGCTCGTCACGACGCCGGCGGAGCGGGTGATGCCGTGCGCCACCGCCTCCCGGGTCCCCAGGCCCGCGCGCACGCCCTCGCGGATCCGGCTGACGACGAAGACGTGGTAGTCCATCGACAGCCCGAAGAGGATGACGAAGAGGAACAGCGGCAGCCACGTCACGACCGCCCCGTTGGACTCGAAGCCGAGCAGGCCCTCGGCCCACTCGCCCTGGAAGACGAGCACCACCACCCCGTACGCCGCCGCCACCGACAGCAGGTTGAGCGCGGCGGCCGTGAGGGCGACGGTGAGCGAGCGGAAGGACAGCACGAGGACCAGCACGGTGAGGAGCAGGACGAAGCCGACGACGTACGGCATCCGCTCGTCCAGCAGGGTCCGGAAGTCCACGTTCCAGGCGGTGCTGCCGGTGACCGCGGCCTCGGCGCCGTCGACGGCGCCGAGCGTCGCCGGCACGACGTCCTCCCGGAGCAGCTCGAGGGTCGCGTCGGCCCGCGGGTCGTCGGCGCGGTACGGCAGCGGCACGTCGACCCGCGCGACGTCGCCGCCCTCGTCGTACTCGGCGGCGAGCCCGCCGGGCGCGAACCGGTCGTCGCCGGCGACCCGCTCCTGCAGCCCGGCCACCGCGGCGTCGACGGCGGCACGGTCCAGCGCCGCGCCGTCCCGGCTCCACACCGCGACCGTGTGCGCGTCGCCCTCGGCGGGGAAGGCGGCGCGGACGTCGTCCAGCACGCGCAGCTCCGGGATCGAGCGCGGCAGGTCGTCCAGGCCCGGGCTGGACAGGCGCATCCCGAGCGCGGGCGCGGCGAGGGCGAGCAGCGACGCGACCCCGAGGGCCAGCGCGAGCGCCGGGCGGGCGAGCACCGGGCGCAGCACCGCCGGCCACAGCCGCCCGGCGCCGCCGTTCGCGGACCGGCGCTGGAGCCTCCACAGCAGCGGCACCCGCGGGCGGTCGACCCGGCGCCCGAGCAGCGCCAGCAGCGCCGGCAGCACCGTGACCGACCCGATGACGCTCACCGCGACGACGAGGATGGTGCCGACCGCGAGCGAGGCGAAGGTCGCCTCCCCCGCCAGGAGCATGCCGGCCATGGCGACGACGACCGTCACGCCCGAGACGACGACCGCGCGGCCCGAGGTCGCCGCCGCGGTCTCCAGCGCGTCCCGGTCCGACGCGCCGCGGTCGCGCTCCTCGCGCTCGCGGCGGACGTAGAAGAGCGAGTAGTCGACGCCGACGGCCATGCCGACGAGCAGGATCACCGACGCGGTGACGTCCGTGGACGGCACGAGGTACGAGGCGAGCGTCGACAGCCCCATCGCCGCGCCGACCGCGGACAGGGCGAGCAGCAGCGGGACCCCCGCCGCCAGGAGGGCGCCGAAGGCCACGACGAGGATCGCCAGCGACACCGGCAGCGACAGGACCTCCGCCTGGCGCAGGTCGTCCTCGTAGACCCGGTCGACGGCCGCGCCGAGCGTCACGTCGCCCACCTGCTGCAGCCGCAGGTCCGGCGCCCGCTCGGCGGCCCCGGCCAGCGCCTGCGCCAGCGCGGCGGACACCGGCTCGGCGGCCTCGACCTGCTCCGCGGCGTCGCCGCGCCCGTCGCCCAGCCCGACGGTCAGCAGCACCGCCGAGCCGTCCTGCGCGGGCACGGGCCCGTCGACCCGGGCCACGCCCTCGACCGCCCGCAGCCGACCGGCGAGCGCGGCGACGTCGGGCGAGGCCGGGTCGACGGCGCCGCCGCCGCGGGGGGTGACGAGCACCTGCTCGGTCGGCAGGTCGCCGAAGGCCGCGTCCTCCAGGGCGCGGTCGGCGGGGGCGGACGCGCCGACCGCGCCGTCCGCCCCCTCCAGCTGGCGGCCCGGGACGGCGCTGCCGGCGACGACGGCGGCCGCCACGAAGGCGACCCAGAGCAGCAGGGCGGTCCAGCGGTGGCGGGCGCTCCAGCGGGCGACCGCCACGACGCCGCCGGCCCGCCCCGGCGGGGGCGGCGCGGCGGGTCCGGGCGGCGGGGCGGCGGGTCCGGGCGGCGGGGCGAGGGGCGTCGTGGTCACGGCGTGCTCCGTACGAGGTCTGGTCCCCCCGCCCGTGCGGGGGGCGCTGCCCAACCTCGTGCCGCGGGCGCCCCGCGCGCATCGGGGGGCGTCCCTGGCCCGTCCCGCACCCCGGTCTCAGGGTCGTCCCCGAGCCGTGCCCCCGAGCCGTGCCCCCGAGCCGTGCCCCCGCTCCTCGCCGCGGGCCTCGTGCGGCGGCCGGCTCCCGGTCGGCCTACCGGTAGCGGAAGCCGTCGAGGAAGCGCCGGAAGAGCCCGCCCTCCGGCGGCAGCGGCGGGCCGGGCGGCGGGGGCGTGCGCGCGACCGTGGCCACCGGGCGGTCGTAGTCGGTGGCCGCGATGGCCGCGACGACCTCGTGCTCGTCGAAGCCCTCGGACCCGGGGACGTGCGGCACGAAGCCGACGAGCACGCCGTCGGCGAGCACCTGCGCCTCGAGCCCGGCCGTGCCGTCGGTGTCCCACACCGCCTCGCGCCCGCCGGGCAGCGCCACGGCGACCCCGAAGCGGTACGTCGCCGGGCGGGCCAGCCGCGCGTCCACCCCGCGCCCGCGCAGCGCGTCCACGACGCGGCGGGCCCTCGTCTCCTCCACGCCTACTCGACGGTGACGGACTTCGCGAGGTTCCGCGGCTGGTCCACGTCGAAGCCCTTCGCGGCCGCGAGCTCGCAGGCGAACTCCTGCAGCGGCACGGTGGTCAGCAGCGGCTGCAGCAGGACCGGCGAGGCCGGCACCCGCACGAGGTGGTCGGCGTAGGGCACGACCGCCTCGTCGCCCTCCTCGGCGATGACGATGGTGCGCGCACCGCGGGCGCGCACCTCCTGGATGTTGCTCACGACCTTGTCGTGCAGCAGCGAGCGCCCGCGCGGCGAGGGCGCCACGACGATGACGGGCAGGCCGTCCTCGATGAGCGCGATGGGACCGTGCTTCAGCTCACCGGCCGCGAAGCCCTCCGCGTGGATGTACGCCAGCTCCTTGAGCTTGAGCGCCCCCTCGAGGGCCACCGGGTAGCCCACGTGCCGGCCGAGGAAGAGGACCGAGCGGGCGTCGACGAGCGAGCGGGCGAGCTCGCGCACCGGCTCCATCGCCTCGAGGACCTTCTCCACCTTCTCCGGCATCGCCGCCAGGTCGCGCACGACGGCGGTCACCTCGTCGCCCCACTTCGTGCCGCGCACCTGCCCGAGGTAGAGCGCGACGAGGTAGCAGGCGACGAGCTGGGTGAGGAACCCCTTGGTCGAGGCGACCGCGACCTCGGGGCCGGCGTGCGTGTAGAGCACCGCGTCGGACTCGCGCGGGATCGTCGAGCCGTTGGTGTTGCAGATCGCCAGGACCCGCGACCCCTGCTCGCGCGCGTGGCGCAGCGCCATGAGCAGGTCCATGGTCTCGCCGGACTGCGACACGGCGACGACGAGGGTCTGCCGGTCCAGGATCGGGTCGCGGTAGCGGAACTCGCTGGCGAGCTCGACCTCGCAGGGGATGCGGGTCCAGTGCTCGATGGCGTACTTGGCGACGAGCCCGGCGTGGTAGGCCGTGCCGCACGCGATGACGACGATCTTGTCGATCTCGCGCAGCTCGTCGTCGGACAGGCGCATCTCGTCGAGCGACAGCCGCCCGGACTCGTCGACGCGGCCCAGCAGGGTGTCGGCGAGGGCGCGGGGCTGCTCGGCGATCTCCTTCTGCATGAACCAGGCGTAGCCGCCCTTCTCCGCCGCCGAGGCGTCCCAGTCCACGTGGTACGACCGCACCGCCGCCGGCGTCCCGTCGAAGTGGGTGACGGCGATGCCCTCGCGGCGCAGCTCGACGACCTGGTCCTGCCCGAGCTCCACCGCCTCGCGGGTGTGCGCGATGAAGGCCGACACGTCCGAGGCGAGGAAGTTCTCGCCGTCGCCGCGCCCGACCACCAGGGGCGAGTTGCGCCGGGCGCCGACGACCACGTCGGGGTCGTCCGCGACGGTGGCGACGAGCGTGAAGGCGCCTTCCAGGCGCAGGCACACCGCGCGCATGGCCTCGGCGAGGTCGCCGCCGGACACCGGCAGGGCCTCGGCGAGCAGGTGCGCCACGACCTCGGTGTCCGTGTCGGACGACAGGGTGCGCCCGCGCGCCTCGAGCTCGGCGCGCAGCCGGGCGAAGTTCTCGATGATGCCGTTGTGCACCACCGCGACGCGGCCGCGCTCGTCGGTGTGCGGGTGGGCGTTGCGGTCGTTGGGCGCGCCGTGGGTCGCCCAGCGGGTGTGCCCGATGCCCGTCGTGCTCGCCGGCGTCGGCTCCTCCTCGAGCGCGGCGACGAGGTTGCCCAGCTTGCCCGCGCGCCGGCGCACGACCAGCGCGCCGTCGGCGACGAGCGCCACCCCGGCGGAGTCGTAGCCGCGGTACTCCATCCGCCGCAGCCCCTGCACCACGACGTCGAGCGCCGCCCGGTCGCCCACGTACCCCACGATCCCGCACATGCGCTCAGGGTATCCGCGCGCCCCGGGCGTCCCCGCCGCCGCGCCGGGCGCCCTCGCGCTGCCCCGGCGGCGCGCCACGGCGCCCCTAGGATGTGCCGGTGCAGCGCCGACTCCCCTCCCGTGACGCCCTCCGCCGCCGCGTGCTGGGCCTGCTCCCCGCCCGGCTGCCGGTCGAGGGGGTGCGCCGCCCGGCGGGCGCGGTCCTGGACCGGCAGCGGCTGCGCGACGGGTGGGTGCCCGAGGGGCTGCAGCAGCGCATCTCGCACGGCGACGAGCCGCGGATGCTCATCGTGCACGTGCCCAAGACCGGCGGCACCTCGCTGCGCGCGATGATCCGCGACCACGTCCCCCGCGAGGAGACCTTCCTCAGCACCGGGAACCACAACTGGACCGACCGGTCCATCTCGAGCCTCAAGGGCTACCGGCTCTTCAGCGGCCACAACTTCCTCGAGCCGCTCTACCTCTTCCCCCGCGACCGCTGGGTCACCGTGCTGCCGGTGCGCGAGCCGATGGCCTGGTGGCGCAGCTACTACAAGTACACGCGCCAGGAGGTCGTGCGCCGGGGGCTGCAGCACCCCATGGCCGAGATGACGTTCGGCGAGTGGGTCGACAGCGTGGACGACGAGGACCTGAGCAACCCGCAGACCTCATGGATGTTCGCGCGGATGCGCATCATGTTCGACGGCGGGCTCACCCCGACCGGGCGCATCGCCAGCACCGGCGCCTCGCTCAAGGACCGCCCCCGCGACGTGCTCGACGTGCTCGACCGCTTCCTGGACCGGGTCACGGTCCTCGGAACGACCGACGACCTGCAGGCGCTCTACCTCAACACCTGCCACGTCATGGGCTGGGAGCCGCTGCACACCGAGTCGCGGCGCGACAACCCCACCCGCACCAAGGCCGACACGACGCTGACCGCCGAGCAGCGCCAGCGCCTGCGCCAGGCCAACCGGATCGACCGCTACCTCTACGAGCGGGCCGCCGAGGCCTCGGCCCGGCTCACCGCCGCCCGCCTCGCCGGGCGCCCGGCCGGGGGCGCGGGGCGCGTCGGCGAGGCCGAGCACGTGGACCTGCGCGCGGGCACGGCGCCGCTCATCGACGAGGAGGACGACGCCGCCGAGGCGCCCGACGCGACCGGCGCGGCCGGGGTCACGGACGCGACCGACGGCAGCTCGACCTCGCGCGGGGCCTGACGGCACCGGCGCCCGGCACGGGCCCGGTTCGCGGGCCCGGTTCGCGGGCCCGGTTCGGGCGCCCGGTACGGGCCCGGCACGGGCGCCCTGCACGGACGCCCCGTGGCCCGGTCCGGGGCTGCGCCGGGGTCAGAGGGCGAGCTCGGCCCGCACGACGCCGGCGAGCCGGTCGGCCACCGCGCGGGCCTGCTCGGCGCTCGCGGCCTCGACCATGACCCGCACCAGGGGCTCGGTGCCCGACGGGCGCAGCAGCACCCGCCCGGTGCTGCCGAGCTCGCGGTCGGCCGCGTCCACGGCCCGGCGCACCGGCTCGTTGGTGCCGACCCGCGCCCGGTCCACGCCGGGGACGTTGACCAGCACCTGCGGCAGGCGCTGCATGACCCCGGCGAGCTCGGCCAGCGGCGCGCCGGTCGCGGCCTGGCGGGCGAGCAGGTGCAGGGCGGTGAGCAGGCCGTCGCCCGTGGTCGCGTGGTCGAGCAGCACGACGTGGCCGGACTGCTCGCCGCCGAGGGCGTACCCGCCGGCCTGCATGGCCTCGAGCACGTAGCGGTCGCCGACCGCCGTCTCGACGACCTCGATGCCCTCGCGCTGCATGGCCAGGCGGAAGCCGAGGTTGGACATGACGGTGGCCACGACCGCACCGCCGCGCAGCGTCCCCGCCTCGCGCATCCCCAGCGCCAGGACCGCCAGCACCTGGTCGCCGTCGACGACCTCGCCGGCGGCGTCCACGGCCAGGCACCGGTCGGCGTCCCCGTCGAAGGCCACGCCGGCGTGCGCGCCCCGCTCGAGGACCGCGGCGCGGAGCCGGTCCAGGTGCGTGGAGCCGTACCCGTCGTTGATGTTGAGCCCGTCCGGCTCGGCGCCGATGGCGTGCACCTGCGCACCGGCGCGGCGCAGCACCTCGGGCGCGACGCGGGCGGCGGCGCCGTGCGCGGCGTCCACGACGACCGACAGCCCGTCGAGGCGGTGCGGCAGCGTCGCGAGCAGGCGCTCGGCGTAGCGCGCCGTGGCCTCCGGGAACGGGCGCACCCGGCCGACCGCCGACCCGGTCGGGCGGTCCCAGTGCTCGCGCATGCGCCGCTCGACGGCGTCCTCGACGTCGTCGGCCAGCTTGTGCCCGCCCCGGGCGAAGAACTTGATGCCGTTGTCCGGCATGGGGTTGTGGCTCGCCGACAGCACGACGCCGAGGTCCGCGCCGAGGTCGGCGGTGAGCGCCGCGACGCCCGGCGTCGGCAGCACCCCGGCGTCGAGCACGTCGACGCCCGCGCTGGCCAGGCCCGCGGTCACGGCGGCCGCCAGGAACTCCCCGGAGGCGCGGGTGTCGCGCCCGACGACGGCGACCGGCCGGTGGCCCGCGAACGCGCCGCGGTCGCCGAGCACGTGGGCCGCCGCGACCGACAGGTCCAGCGCCAGCTCGGCGGTGACGTCGCGGTTGGCGAGGCCCCGGACCCCGTCGGTGCCGAACAGCCGTGCCATGGGACTCCTCGCTCGCGCCGGGCGGCCCGTGCCGCCCGCCTCGTCGGACCGCCCGCATCGTCGCACGGGCGGCGGCGCGGACCCGGGCGGCGGCCCGGGACGCGCGCGAGCCCCGCGCGCCGGGCGGGCGCGCGGGGCTCGGGTGCTCCCGTCGCGGGAGCGCTGCGTCAGCGCTTGCTGTACTGGGGCGCCTTGCGGGCCTTCTTCAGACCGTACTTCTTGCGCTCCTTCACCCGCGGGTCGCGGGTGAGGAAGCCGGCCTTCTTCAGTGCCGGGCGGTTGGCCTCGACGTCGATGCCGTTGAGGCAGCGGGCGATGCCCAGGCGCAGCGCGCCGGCCTGCCCGGAGGCGCCGCCGCCGGCGATGCGCACGATGACGTCGTACGCGCCGTCGAGCTCGAGGGTGCGGAACGGCTCGTTGACGAGCTGCTGGTGCACCTTGTTCGGGAAGTAGTCCTCGAGGCTGCGGCCGTTGATCGACCACTGGCCGGTGCCCGGCACGATGCGCACGCGGGCGACGGCCTCCTTGCGGCGGCCGGTCGCGGCACCGGGGACGGTGACGACCGGGCGCGGCGCGGACTCCAGCGGCGCGCTCTCGGTGCTGTACTCGCTCGGCGCGTCGTCGCCGTCGACGGCGTCGAAGGGCTCGACGCTGGTGTCAGTGGACACGGACTGCTCTCCCTGCTGGGTCTGGCTCGGTGGCGCTGGGGCTGGTGGTGCGGACCGCCGCGCTTACTGCGCGACCTGGCCGATCTCGTAGGGCGCCGGCTGCTGGGCGGTGTGGGGGTGCTCCGGGCCCGCGTAGACCTTGAGCTTCTTGAGCATCGCCCGGCCGAGCGCGTTGTGCGGGAGCATCCCCTTGACGGCCTTCTCGACGGCCTTGCGGGGGTCCTTCTCGAGCAGCTCGGTGTAGGAGACGGCCTTGAGCCCGCCCGGGTAGCCCGAGTGGCGGTACGCGATCTTCTGGTCGCGCTTGCTGCCGGTCAGCGCGACCTTGCCGGCGTTCACGACGACGACGAAGTCGCCCGTGTCGACGTGCGGGGCGAACGTCGCCTTGTGCTTGCCCCGCAGCAGGACCGCCACCTGGGAGGCGAGGCGCCCGAGCACCACGTCCTCGGCGTCGATCACGTGCCACTGGCGCTGGACGTCACCGGGCTTGGGGCTGTACGTGCGCACGGTCGTAGCCTTCGTTCTCGTCGGTCGGTCGGGCGGTCCGCAGCGGGGACCGCGCGGAGGGGCGGGCCCGGCCGCCACCGGCAGGGCCGGGCGGGGCGCGGGCGCGCACAACGACTGCCCACAGTACCGCCCGCCCTCGACCACGGTCAAAACGCGCCGGGGCGGGAGGGGTGCTCCCCCTCCCGCCCCGGCCGCCGGGCCCGCGCGTCAGGGGCGCACGAGCCCCGTCGCGTCGACGAGCCGGCCCAGGTCGTCGTACGCCGCCACGGCCCACTGGCCCGCCGCGGCGCCGGCCAGGCGCCGGGCGTCGGCCGGCGCGAGGCGCAGCCGCTCGCGCTCCCCGCCGCCGGGGCCGCCGACCTCGGTGAGCGGCACCGACGCGCCGCCGACGACCGCCTGGGCGTCGAGCGCGAGGCCCCCGGGGGCCTCGGACCAGTGCAGGCGGTACGACCAGCCGCGCCGGTCCGCGCCGGCCGCGTCGAGGTCCCACAGCACGAGGCCCGGCCGCGCCCAGCTCGCCCGCGCCGTGGCCAGGTCCGGCACCGCGACGGGCGCGGACGTGCCGACCACCAGGGCGCCGGCCGCCGTGTCGTACGCGAACGTCGTCACCAGGCCGTCCTGCGCGACGGAGAAGGCCACCGGCGCGCCGTCGCCGACCCGGGCCTCGTACGTCCCGGCGGGGATGCCCGTGGTGGCGAAGGTGGCGGTCCGGTCGCCGTCCAGGTCCTGCAGCCAGGAGCGCAGGCACGCCGCGTCGCCGTCGGCGGCGCAGCCGAGCTCGTCCTGGAAGGTGCCGGTGACGACCCGCGGCCCGCCGCCGGCGCTCGTCTCGACCGCGTGCGTCGCGTGGTCGTAGAAGAAGGTCACCGGGCCGCCCGGCGCCGCGAGCGCGATGTTGCCGCTGCCGCCCCCGGCGCCGTAGCTCTCGTCCCACGTGCCGTCGACGGCCGCCTTGAACGCCCAGTTGCCGGCGGGCACGTCGAGCGTGCCCTTCCAGATGCCGTCGGCCGGGTCGAGCTGCAGGTCGATCGCCGTGCAGCCGGGGTCCCAGTCGCCGGAGCAGCCGACCTCCTGGCCGAAGTCGCCGGGCACGGTGATGCGGTCGGGCTGGTCCTCCGGTGCCACCGGCACGCGCGGTGCGACCGGCTCGGGCGCAGGGGCGCCGACCGAGCGGCTGGACTGCGCGACGGAGAAGTTCCCGCTGTGGTCGCGCAGGACCGCCCGGTACTCCAGCACGCTGCCGGCCGGCAGGCCGGTCACGTCGTGGAACACCCGGTACGGCGCGTTGTCGTCGGTCCCGAGCGGCGTCCAGGCACTGGTCCCCGCCCGGCGGTACGCGAACGAGACCTGGTCGAACCCGCCGCCGGGGACGACGGCCCCGACCTCGGCGCGCCCGCCGACCGTGGAGCCTGCCTCGGCCCGGAACTGCACCTGCGGGGCTCGGCGCGCGGGGGCCAGCGGTCCCGAGGCCTTCCAGACCACGGCCGACAGCGGCGGCACCGTGACGGCGACCCGCCCCTCGGCGTCGCTCGTCACGGCGCCGGTGCCGGCCGGCCAGAGCCCGTCGAAGCGCATGCCGGCGCTGAACGTGTCCAGCACGACGGTCCGCTCGGTCGTGCTGTTGTTCGTCGCGACGAGGTGCTCGACGTCGTCGGCGTCGCTGATCCGGCTGAACGCGTAGACGCCGGCGTCGCCGCTGGCGAACCGGTGCACCTGGGCGCCGTCGGCCAGCGTCGGGTGCTCCTCGCGCAGCGCCGACAGCTCGGCCAGGTGCCGGTAGAGCGGGTGCTCCGGGTCGAAGTTCTCCTCGGCCGTCGTGGCGTCCGTGCCGATGAGGTCGTCGTCGTTGTACTCGGCGACCTGCGAGGCGAACATGTCCTGGCGCGCCAGCTGGTCGTTGCCGTCGCCGACGAACCCCTGCTCGTCGCCGTAGTAGACGACCGGCTGCCCGCGGGTCAGGTACATCAGCGCGTGGGTCAGCCGGTCGCGCTCGAGCAGCTCGTCGCCGCTCGCGCCGCTGTCGGCGAGGAACTTGCCGATGCGGCCCATGTCGTGGTTCCCGAGGAACGTCGGCAGCGAGTACGCGTTGCTGTCGGCGTCGGTGTACCAGTCGTCCTTGGCGAAGAAGTCGCGCAGGCCCGTGGTCGCCCTCCCCTGCCCGAAGCCCGTGGCGCTGGCCTGGAAGCCGAAGTCGAGGGTCGCCTGCAGACCGCCCTCGGTGGTGTACCGGGACGTCTTGCGCGGGTCGGCGTCGTACACCTCGCCGAAGGAGAAGAAGTCGGGCGTCCCGGCCGCCTCGGCCGCGGCCTCGATGCGGGGGGCGAACTCCTGCCAGAACTCGATGTTGACGTGCTTGACGGTGTCGATGCGGAAGCCGTCGATGCCGAAGCCGGCCCACGCCTCGTAGACCTCGCTCATCCCGTCGACGACCTCGGGCCGCTCCGTGAAGAGGTCGTCGAGGCCGACGAAGTCGCCGTACTCGTCGGACTCGGTGCCGTCGAACCGGGCGTTGCCGCGGTTGTGGTACATCGTCGGGTCGTTGAGCCACGCCGGGACCTTCACCGTCGCGTCGGACGGCTGCGGGAAGACCGGCGTGTACGGGAACGAGGTCTGCGGGTCGAGCGGCGGGAAGTCCTCGCTGCCGGCGACGTCGCGGTCGTCGAAGACCTCGCCCGAGGCGTCCCGGTACGGCACCTGCTCCTTGCTGACGTAGTCGTACTCGCCCTCGGCGTAGTCGATGACGTCGGCGGTGTGGTTCGTGATGATGTCGAAGAAGACCTTCATGCCGCGGGCGTGCGCGGCGTCGGTGAGCTCGCGGAGGTCCTCGTTCGTGCCCAGGTGCGGGTCGATCTGGGTGAAGTCGGTGATCCAGTAGCCGTGGTAGCCCGCGCTCTCCTGCCCGGGCGGGCCCTGCACGGGCTTGTTCTTGAACGACGGCGTCAGCCAGATCGCGGTCGTGCCCATGCCCTGGATGTAGTCCAGGCGCTCGATGATCCCGCGGATGTCGCCGCCGTGGTAGAAGCCGCGGTGCTCGGGGTCGTACCCGCTCTGCAGCCGGTCCGCGGGCAGCCCGCCGAGGTCGTTCGACGGGTCGCCGTTCTCGAAGCGGTCGGCCATGACGAAGTAGAACCGCTCGCGGGTCAGGTCCTCGCGCAGGGAGCCGCGGGCGGCCAGGCGGCGGTCGGCGGCCGTGACGCCGGCCGCCCGGGCGACGGGCACCACGGTGGTGCGGCGGGTCGCCTCGTCGTACGTGAAGCGCAGCCGGACGTCGCCGGCGACGACCACGGGGCCGCGCGCCGCGCTGCCGTCGGGGGCGTAGCGCGCCCCGTCGTCGGCGACCTGGACGCGCCAGGTCCCCTTGGGCACGGTGAGCACCCGGCTCCACGTGCCGTCGCCGGCGGGCTGCAGGCGGGTGCGGGAGCAGGCGGCGTCCCAGTCGCGGGCGCAGCCGAGCTCGGACTGCAGGCTGCCCACGAGGACGGGGGCGCCGGTGGCCGGCGCGGCGCTGGCGGGCAGGGCCGCGCCGACGGCGGGGAGGGTGGCGACGAGGCCCGCGGCGAGCGCGGGCGCGAGGGTCTTGCGGGCGCGACGACGGCGGTGTCGGGACGCGGGTGGGTGCACGGGGTCCTCCGGCGGCGGCGGGACGGCCGTACGCCGCCCCGCACTGGGTGGTGTCCCGAGAACGGTGCCACCCCGCGGCCCGCTTGGGAAGGGGCTTGCAGCAAGAACCTGCGAAGCGGGTGCAGGTTCTTGCAGCGACCGTCAGCGGGCCCGCTCCACCCGCCCCTCGTCCCACACCGGCTCCGCGCTCTCGCGCACCCGCCCGTCGGCGCCGAGCACGAGGAAGCGGTCGAAGCCGCGGGCGAACCAGCGGTCGTGCGTCACCGCCAGCACCGTCCCCTCGTACGCCCCCAGGGCCTCCTCGAGCGCCTCGGCCGACTCCACGTCGAGGTTGTCCGTCGGCTCGTCGAGCAGCAGCAGCGTCGCCCCGCCGAGCTCGAGGCGCAGCACCTGCAGGCGGGCCTGCTGCCCGCCGGACAGCGACTCGAAGGCCTGGTCGGCCTGCCGGTGCAGCTCGTAGCGGCGCAGCGCCGACATCGCCGGGCCGCGGCCCAGCGCGTGCTCGCGCTCCAGGACCTCCACGAGGGTCCGCCCGAGGAGCTCGGGGTGCTCGTGGGTCTGCACGAAGTGCCCCGGCACCACCCGGGCGCCGAGCCGCCACTCCCCGGTGTGCGCCACCGGCTCGCCCGCGAGCAGGCGCAGCAGGTGCGACTTGCCCGACCCGTTCGAGCCCAGCACGGCCACCCGCTCGCCCTGGTGCACCTCGAGGTCGAACGGCTCCATGAGCCCGGTGAGCTCGAGCCGCTCGCACACGACCACCCGCTTGCCGGTGCGCGCGCCGCGCAGGCGCATGCGCAGGCGCTGCTCCGGGGGCGGGGCCTCGGGCGGGCCCGCCGCCTCGAACTTGGCCAGCCGGGTCTGCATGGCCCGGTAGCGCGAGGCCATGTCGGGGCTGTTGGCCGCCTGCTGCTGCAGGGTGCGCACGAGCTCGCGCAGCCGCGCGTGCTCCTCCTCCCAGCGCCGCAGCAGCTCCGCCAGCCGCTCGTGCCGGTCGCGGCGCGCCTGCGGCCAGGTCGCGAACCCGCCGCCGTGCACCCACGCCGTGCCGCCCTCGACCGTGACGACGCGGGTCGCGGTGCGCGCGAGGAGCTCGCGGTCGTGCGAGACGTACAGCACCGTCTTCGGCGTCGCCCGCAGCTGCTCCTCGAGCCAGCGCTTGCCCGGCACGTCGAGGAAGTTGTCCGGCTCGTCGAGCAGCAGCACCTCGTCCGGCCCGCGCAGCAGCGCCTCGAGCACGAGCCGCTTCTGCTCCCCGCCGGACAGCGTCGCGGCGGCGCGCCACTGGGCCCGCTCGTACGGCACCCCCAGCGCGGCCACCGTGCAGGTGTCCCACAGGACCTCGGCGTCGTACCCGCCGGCGTCGGCCCAGTCCGCGAGCGCCTGCGCGTAGCGCAGCTGCGTCGGCTCGTCGTCGCGCTCCATCATCGCCAGCTCGGCCTCGTCGACCGCCCGGGCCGCCGCCTGCACCCGCGGCGGGGCGGCCCCGAGCAGCAGGTCGCGCACGGTCGGGGGCCCCGTCGGCCCGTCCTCGTCGCCGGCCCGGCCGACGGTGCCGACGAGCTGGCGCATCACCCCGAGCCCGCCGCTGCGCACGACCTGCCCCGCGTGCGGCTGCAGGTCGCCCGCGACGAGCCGCACCAGCGTCGTCTTGCCCGCCCCGTTGGCCCCGACGAGCGCCACCTTCGCCCCGTCGCCCACCCGGAACGACACGTCGGCCAGCAGCTCCCGCCCGTCCGGCAGCCGGTACCCGACGCCCCCCACGTCCACGTGCCCCATGGCCCCGATCCTCCCGGCGCACCCGGTCCCCGCGCACCCGGTTTCCGCGCGCCGTCGGCGTCGCGCACCCCCGCGCCCCTGCCCCGTTGACCACGTGCGGCAGGCGTACGGGTGCCGGCCAAGGCTCGCCCGCCTCGTCCGGCACCCGTACGGGTGCCTCACGTGGTCAACGGGCGAGCGGCGGGTCCGGGCGGCGGGCGCGGGTCTGCGCCGCCCGGGCGGCGAGCTCGGCGTCGGGCGGGTAGCCGACCTCCTCGAGCACGAGCCCCTCCGGCCCGACGACGGTGACGGCGGGGTCGCGGCGGCGCGCGGACAGGACCCCGCGCGGCCAGTCCGGCGGGCGGCGGCCGTCGCCGACCGCGAGCAGGGCGCCGACGAGCGCGCGCACCATCGAGTGGCAGAAGGCGTCCGCGACGACGGTGCCCTCGAGCAGGCCCGCGTACGGCCCGTCCTCGACCCGTCGCCACTGCAGGCGCTGCAGCGCCCGCACCGTCGAGGCGCCCTCGCGGCGCCGGCAGAAGGCGGCGAAGTCGTGCTCGCCGAGCAGCAGCGCGCCGGCGGCGGTCATCGTCGCGGGGTCCAGCGGGCGGGGGTGGCGCAGCACGTGGTGGCGCACCAGCGGGTCGGGCCCCTGCGGGGCGTCGCAGACCCGGTACGCGTACCGCCGCCAGACCGCGCCGAACCGGGCGTCGAAGCCGGGCGGGGCCGGGGCCGCGCGGCGCACCCGCACGTCCGGCGGCAGCGTCCCGGCCAGGCGCAGGACGAGGGCCTCCCCGGGTTGGCGCGGCGAGCGGCCGGGGACCGCCTCCCACGCCGCCCGCGGCACGTCGAGGTGGGCGACCTGCCCGCGCGCGTGCACGCCCGCGTCGGTGCGCCCGGCCACGGTGAGCTGCGCCGGCCCGTCGAGGCGCAGCACCCGGGTGAGCGCCGCCTCGAGCTCGCCCTGCACCGTGCGCAGGCCGGGCTGGCGGGCCCAGCCGGCGAAGGCCGTCCCGTCGTACGCGAGGTCGAGCCGGACGCGCACGAGCCCACCGCCCTCGGGGGCGGTGGGCTCGTGGTCGTGCTGGGAGGCGGTCAGGACGACGGCTTGTCCTCGTCGCCCTCGGCCTGCGACTCCTCGCTGGCGCCCTCGGTCTGCGGCGAGGTCGAGCCCTCGGCCGGGTCCTCGGCGGGCACCTGCTGGTCCGGGCCCTCGCCCTCGGCGACCGGGGCGGCGGGCGCCTCGGTGGCCTCGGTGGCCTCGGTGCCCGGCTCGTCGCTGGCGCCGACCTGGTCGTCGACCGCGACCTCGGACGGGGTGGCGACGTCGCCCGCGCTGGCGGCGGTGCCCGCGGCGGTGGCGCCGGCGGTGCGCCGGGTGGCGGCCTCGGCCTCGCCGACGGCCTGCTGGGCCACGGTCAGCGGCTCGACGAGCTCGATGACCGCCATGGGGGCGTTGTCGCCCTTGCGGGGGCCGATCTTGGTGATGCGGGTGTAGCCGCCGGGGCGGTTCTCGTACCGCGGGCCGATCTCGGCGAACAGGACGTGCGCCACGCCCTTGTCGCGGATCACGGACATGACCTGCCGGCGCGCGTGCAGGTCGCCGCGCTTGGCCTTGGTGACGAGCCGCTCGGCGAGCGGGCGCAGCCGGCGGGCCTTGGCCTCGGTCGTCGTGATGCGGCCGTGCTCGAAGAGGGCGGTCGCCAGGCCGGCGAGCAGCAGCCGCTCGTGGGCGGGGCCGCCGCCGAGGCGCGCTCCCTTGGTGGGCGTGGGCATGGGGTGGTCTCCTCGGGGTCCGCCGACCCCTCAGCGGGTCGGGTGGGCGCGGGTCGGGCTCGGGTCGCGCGGGCGGGCCGCCCCCGGCGGTGCCGGGGGCGGCGGTGGCGTCAGTACTGCTCGTCCTCGGCGAAGGACTGGTCGGCGTCGTCCGCGCCGTCGCCCTCGGCGCCGTACGAGTCGACGACCGCGCTCGGGTCGAACCCGGGCGGGCTGTCCTTGAGGGCCAGGCCCATGGTGACGAGCTTGGCCTTCACCTCGTCGATGGACTTCGCCCCGAAGTTGCGGATGTCCAGCAGGTCGGCCTCGCTGCGCGAGACGAGCTCGCCGACCGAGTGGATGCCCTCGCGCTTGAGGCAGTTGTACGACCGGACGGTCAGCTCGAGCTCCTCGATGGGCAGCGCGAGGTCCGCGGCCAGCGCCGCGTCCGTCGGGGACGGGCCCATGTCGATGCCCTCGGCGTCGACGTTGAGCTCGCGGGCGAGGCCGAACAGCTCGACGAGGGTCTTGCCCGCCGAGGCCATGGCGTCGCGCGGCAGCATCGAGGACTTGGTCTCGACGTCGACGATGAGCCGGTCGAAGTCGGTGCGCTGCTCGACGCGGGTCGCCTCGACCTTGTACGTCACCTTGAGGACCGGCGAGTAGATCGAGTCGACCGGGATGCGCCCGATCTCCTGGCCCGCCTGCTTGTTCTGGACCGCCGACACGTACCCGCGGCCCCGCTCCACGGTCAGCTCCATCTCGAGCTTGCCCTTGGCGTTGAGCGTGGCGATGTGCAGGTCGGGGTTGTGCACCTCGACGCCCGCCGGCGGCGCGATGTCCGCGGCGGTGACGGTGCCCGGGCCCTGCTTGCGCAGGTACATGACGACGGGCTCGTCGTGCTCGGAGCTGACCACGAGGCCCTTGATGTTGAGGATGACGTCGGTGACGTCCTCCTTCACCCCGGGGATGGTCGTGAACTCGTGGAGCACGCCGTCGATGCGGATGCTCGTGACCGAGGCACCGGGGATCGACGACAGGAGCGTGCGCCGCAGGGAGTTGCCGAGCGTGTAGCCGAAGCCGGGCTCCAGCGGCTCGATCGTGAACCGGGAGCGGGCGTCGGTGACGACGTCCTCGGTGAGCGTGGGGCGCTGTGCGATGAGCACGGGTCTGTCCTTCCCGCGGCGCCCACCATTTGACGCCGCGAACGGGACGCCGGGCCCGCCCGCGACCCCGGCGGGGGTGCGGTGCGGGCCCGGTGTCAGGTCACTTCGAGTAGAGCTCGACGATCAGCTGCTCCTGGACCGGCGTGTCGATGACCTGCCGGGCCGGGAGCGAGTGGACGAGGATGCGCATGGTCGAGGGGAGGACCTCGAGCCACGCCGGGACGGGGCGCTCGCCGACCATGCCGCGGGCGATGACGAACGGGTCCAGCTCGACGGAGCTCGGCCGGATGTCCACGATGTCGTTCTCGGTGACGCGGTACGACGGGATGTCGACCTTCTGGCCGTTCACCCGGAAGTGGCCGTGGCGCACGAGCTGGCGGGCGGCGTCGCGGCTCGGCGCGAAGCCCGCGCGGAACACGACGTTGTCCAGCCGGCTCTCGAGGATGCGCAGCAGGTTCTCACCGGTCTTGCCGGTGCGGCGGTTCGCCTCCTCGTAGTAGCCGCGGAACTGCTTCTCGAGGACGCCGTAGATGCGCGCGCACTTCTGCTTCTCGCGCTTCTGCAGCAGGTACTCGCTGTCCTTGGTGCGGCCGCGCCCGTGCTCGCCCGGCGGGTAGGGCCGGATCTCGATCGGGCACTTCGGGGACTCGCACTTCGCGCCCTTGAGGAAGAGCTTCATCTTCTCGCGGCGGCAGCGCTTGCAGTCGGGGCCGGTGTAGCGGGCCATGGTGCTCTCGTTCTCCTTCTCAGACCCGACGCCGCTTCGGCGGACGGCAGCCGTTGTGCGGGACGGGGGTGACGTCCTGGATGGACCCGACCTCGAGGCCGGTCGCCTGCAGCGACCGGATCGCGGTCTCGCGGCCGGAGCCGGGGCCCTTGACGAACACGTCGACCTTGCGCATGCCGTGCTCCTGCGCGCGGCGCGCGGCCGACTCGGCGGCCATCTGCGCGGCGAACGGCGTCGACTTGCGCGAGCCCTTGAAGCCCACGTGGCCGGCCGAGGCCCACGCGATGACGGCACCCGTCGGGTCGGTGATGGAGACGATCGTGTTGTTGAACGTGCTCTTGATGTGCGCGTGGCCGTGGGCCACGTTCTTCTTCTCCTTGCGGCGCACCTTCTTGGCGCCCGCCTGGCGGCTCTTCGGAGGCATGGTTCAGGACTCCTGGCTGGACTTGGTGGTTCCGGGGCAGCGGCGCGCGGCCGTCACTTCTTGCCGGGCTTCTTCTTGCCGGCGATGGCGCGGCGCGGGCCCTTGCGGGTGCGGGCGTTGGTGTGCGTGCGCTGCCCGTGCACCGGCAGGCCGCGGCGGTGCCGCAGGCCCTGGTAGCTGCCGATCTCGACCTTGCGGCGGATGTCGGCGGCGACCTCGCGGCGGAGGTCGCCCTCCGTGCGGTAGTTGGCCTCGATCCAGTCGCGCAGGGCGACGAGCTGCGCGTCGTCGAGGTCGCGCACGCGGGTGTCCGAGCTGATGCCGGTCTGGGCGAGCGTCTCGACCGCCCGGGTCCGGCCGATGCCGTAGATGTAGGTCAGGGCGATCTCCACCCGCTTCTCGCGGGGGAGGTCGACGCCGACGAGGCGTGCCATGTCGGTGGTGCTCCTTGCGTCGTCGGAGGTCCTGCGCGCCGCCCCCGCCGGGCCCGCTGGTGCGGTCCCCGCGGCCCCGGCCTCCGTCCGGGGGTCGACCCCCTGGGGGGCCGTTGCGGTACGCGTGCTTCGTCGTGCTCCCCGCCGCTGCTGCGGCGGTGTCGTGCGTCAGCCCTGCGAGGGCCCGGTGCTGCTCAGCCCTGGCGCTGCTTGTGGCGCAGGTTGTCGCAGATCACCATGACGCGACCGTGCCGGCGGATCACCTTGCACTTGTCGCAGATCGGCTTGACGCTCGGCTTGACCTTCATCGCTCGTCCCTCGGGTTGGCAGTCGTCGACCGCCCCGGGGAGGAGCGCTCGACGGTGTCGTCGCGGCCCGGCGACGCCCGCGAGGGCGCACCGCTGCTGGCCCACGCGCCTGACGGCGGTCCCCCGTGCCGTGCCAGCCGCTGGGCACGCGGGACCGAGGCTGCTCGTGAGCCGACGCACTAGGCTACCCGACCCGCGCCGCTGGGCGAAATCGCGCCCGGGCGGGCCCGCAGGGCGACTGCGCCCAGGGCGCCAGGGGCCCGGGGCGTCAGGGGCGTCAGGGGCCCGGGGCGTCAGGGGCCCGGGGCGTCAGGGGCCCGGGGCGTCAGGGGCCCGGGGCGTCAGGGGCGCGCGGCGGCGCTCGCACCGACCGCCGCGAGGCCGGCGGCGCCGCCGTCGAGCGCGGTGAGCACGCGCGGGCCCTCGGCGGTCACGGTGAACGTGTGCTCGAAGTGCGCCGAGCGCGCGCCGTCGGCGGTGACCACCGTCCAGCCGTCCTCGAGCAGGCGGGTGTGCCGGGTGCCGAGGTTGAGCATGGGCTCGACGGCCAGCACCATGCCCTCGACGATCCGCGGGCTGCGCCGCGCCGAGTGGGCGTAGTTCGGCACCTGCGGCTCCTGGTGCATCGCGGTGCCGATGCCGTGCCCGACGTACTCCTGGACGAGCCCGTACTCGCCCTGGGCGCGGACGAAGGCCTCGATGGCGCCGCCGATGTCGGACACCGTCCCGCCGAGGCGCGCGGCCGCCATGCCGCGCCACATCGCCTCCTCGCAGACCGCGAGCAGGCGCGCCAGCTCCTCCCCCACGGCGCCGACCGGCACCGTCACGGCGGAGTCGCCGTGCCAGCCCTCGACGATCGCGCCGCAGTCGATGCTCACCACGTCGCCGTCGCGCAGGGCGCGCGGGCCGGGGATGCCGTGCACGACCTCGTCGTTGACCGAGGCGCAGATCGTGGCCGGGAAGCCGTGGTAGCCCTTGAACGAGGGGACGCCGCCGCCCGAGCGGATGTGCTCCTCGGCGAGGGCGTCCAGCTCGGCCGTCGTGACGCCGGGGGCCACGGCCCCGCGCAGCAGCTGGAGGGTCTCGCCGACCAGCAGCCCGGCGGCGCGCATCCGCGCGACCTCCTCGGGCGACTTGAGCTCGATCACGCGCTCACGCCTCCGGCGCCACACGCCCCGCCGCCCGCTCCAGGGCCGCGACGGCCCGCTCGGTCACCTCGGCCACCGGCCCGAGGGCGTCGACCTCCTCGACGAGCCCGCGCTCGCCGTAGTAGCCGACGAGCGGGGCGGTCTGCTCGGCGTACACGTGCAGCCGGTGCCGGACGGTCTCGGCCCGGTCGTCGTCGCGCTGGAACAGCTCCCCGCCGCAGGCGTCGCAGACGCCCTCCGCGGACGGCGGGTCGAACTCCAGGTGCCAGACGTGCCCGCAGGAGCGGCAGGTGCGCCGCCCGGAGAGCCGGCGCACGACCTCCTCGTCGTCGACCGCCAGCTCGAGCACCACGTCGAGCCGGGCCCCGAGCTCGGTGAGGATGTCGTCGAGGACGGCCGCCTGGTGGACGTTGCGCGGGAAGCCGTCGAGCAGGAAGCCCTCGGCCGCGTCGTCCTGGGCGAGCCGGTCGCGCACCATGGCGATCGTGACCTCGTCCGGGACGAGGTCACCGGCGTCCATGTACTTCTTCGCCTCCTGGCCGAGGGGCGTCCCCTGGCTCACGTTGGCGCGGAAGATGTCGCCGGTGCTGATCTTCGGCACCCCGAAGCGGTCGGCGATGAAGGCGGCCTGGGTGCCCTTGCCGGCACCGGGCGGCCCCACGAGGACGAGACGCACTAGCGGAGGAACCCCTCGTAGTTGCGCTGCTGGAGCTGGCTCTCCAGCTGCTTCACGGTCTCCAGCCCGACGCCGACCATGATCAGGATGCTCGTGCCGCCGAAGGGGAAGGTCTGCTGGTTCGCGCCGATGAGGGCGAACGCGATGATCGGCAGCAGCGCGATGATGCCGAGGTAGAGCGCCCCCGGGAGGGTGATCCGGGAGAGCACGTAGTCGAGGTACTCCGCCGTCGGCCGGCCCGCCCGGATGCCGGGGATGAAGCCGCCGTAGCGCTTCATGTTGTCGGCGATCTCGGTCGGGTTGAACGTGATCGACACGTAGAAGTACGCGAAGAAGATGATGAGCAGGAAGAACGTCAGCATGTACGACCAGTGGGTCCCCGACACGAGGTAGCGGTTGACCCACTCCGCCCAGCCCGGCGGGTTCGTCCGGTCGGCGAGCTGCACCGCCAGCGAGGGCAGGTAGAGCAGCGACGAGGCGAAGATGACCGGGATGACGCCGGCCTGGTTGACCTTGATCGGGATGTACGTCGAGGTGCCGCCGTACATCCGGCGCCCGACCATCCGCTTGGCGTACTGCACCGGGATCCGGCGCTGGCCCTGCTCGATGAAGACGACGAGCGCGACGATGACCAGGCCGATGGCGATGACGATCGCGAAGACGTCCCAGCCGCTCTGGATGCGGATCTGCCACAGCGAGGTCGGGAACCCGGCCGCGATCGAGGTGAAGATCAGCAGCGACATGCCGTTGCCGACGCCGCGGTCGGTGATGAGCTCGCCGAACCACATGATCACCGAGGTGCCCGCGGTCATCGTGAAGACCATGACGACGATGGTGAACAGCGAGTCGTCGGGGATGAGCGGCTGCGGGCAGTTCGGGATGAGCCCGCCTGGCTGGCGCGCGAGGGCGATGATGCCCGTCGCCTGCAGCACGGCCAGGCCGATGGTCATGTAGCGCGTGTACTGCGTGAGCTTCGCGGTGCCGCTCTGGCCCTCCTTCTTGAGGGTCTCGAAGCGCGGGATCACCACCGTCAGCAGCTGCACGATGATGCTCGCCGTGATGTACGGCATGATCCCGAGCGCGAAGACGGACAGCTGCAGCAGCGCCCCGCCGCTGAAGAGGTTGACGAGCTGGAACGCGCTGCCGCCGGTCGTGCCGGCGGCGTCGAGGCACTGCTGGACCGTCTCGTAGGAGACGCCCGGCGTCGGCACCTGCGAGCCGAGGCGGAACAGCGCCACGATCCCCATGGTGAAGAAGATCTTCTTGCGCAGGTCGGGCGTCCTGAAGGCCCGGGCGAACGCGGTGAGCACGTGTCCTCCTGCGCGGTGCGGCCGGCGCTCGTGCCGGCACCGCCTGGTCAGCGTTGGTGCGGTGGTCCCCGGGCGGACGCCCGGCCGAGTTGCGACGATAACAGTACGGCGCGCCACCCCGGGCCCCGTCGGGCTCCGTCGCGCCCGGGGCCGGGGCCGTCCCCCGGGCCGCGCTGCGCCGCGCGCCGGGTGGTGCGCCGGGGGTGGTGCGCCGGGGGGTGGTGCGCCGGGGGGTGGTGCGCCGCAGCCCGCGGCGCCCCTCGTGGGGGCGCCGCGGGCTGCGGGTGCGGCTCAGCGGGCGGTGGTGCTCCCGCCGGCCGCGGCGATCTTGTCGCGGGCGGACGCCGAGACGGCGTCGACCGCGACGGTCAGGGCGACGGTGACGTCGCCGGTACCGAGCACCTTGACCGGCTGGCCCTTGCGGACCGCGCCCTTGGCCACGAGGTCCTCGACCGTGACCTCGCCGCCCTCGGGGTAGAGCGCGGCGAGCTTGTCGAGGTTCACGACCTGGTACTCGGTGCGGAACGGGTTCTTGAAGCCGCGGAGCTTGGGCAGCCGCATGTGCAGCGGCATCTGCCCGCCCTCGAAGGCCCCGGGCACCTGGTAGCGGGCCTTGGTGCCCTTGGTGCCGCGGCCCGCGGTCTTGCCCTTGGACCCCTCGCCGCGGCCGACGCGCGTGCGGGCGGTCTTCGCCCCCGGCGCCGGGCGCAGGTGGTGGACCTTGAGCGCGTGCGTCTTCGGCTGGCCGCTCTGCGTCTCGTCAGCCATCGTCAGTCGACCTCCTCGACCGCGACCAGGTGGGCCACGGTCCTCACCATCCCGCGGACCTCGGGCCGGTCGTCGCGGACGACGACGTCGCCGATGCGGCGCAGGCCGAGGGTGCGCAGGGTGTCCCGCTGGTTCTGCTTGCCGCCGATCTCCGACTTCAGCTGCGTGACCTTGAGGCGGGCCATCAGGCACCCACCCCGGCACGGGCGCGCAGCAGCGCCGCCGGCGCGACGTCCTCGAGCGGCAGGCCGCGGCGCGCGGCCACCGCCTCGGGGCGCTCGAGGCCGCGCAGGGCGGCCACCGTCGCGTGGACGATGTTGATCGGGTTCGACGAGCCGAGCGACTTCGACAGCACGTCGTGGATGCCGGCGCACTCCAGGACGGCGCGCACCGGGCCACCGGCGATGACACCGGTACCCGGGGACGCCGGCTTGAGGAGCACGACGCCCGCGGCGGCCTCGCCCTGCACCAGGTGCGGGATGGTGCCCTGGATGCGAGGGACCTTGAAGAAGTGCTTCTTGGCCTCCTCCACGCCCTTGGCGATGGCGGCCGGCACCTCCTTGGCCTTGCCGTAGCCGACGCCCACCGTGCCGTCGCCGTCGCCGACGATGACGAGGGCGGTGAAGCTGAACCGCCGGCCGCCCTTGACGACCTTGGCCACGCGGTTGATGGCCACGACGCGCTCGACGTACGCGGTCTTGTCGGCGCCGCTGTCTCCGCGGCGGTCGCGGTCGCGACGGTCGCGGCGGTCGCCGCCGGCGGCGCCGGTCCCGCCCGTGCCGCCTCCGCGGCGCTGGGGTCCAGCCATCAGAAGTCCCTCTTCCTCGTCGTGGACGGTCGGGTGCTGGGGGTCCTCACAGCTCGAGGCCCCCCTCGCGGGCGCCGTCGGCGACAGCGGCCACCCGGCCGTGGTACTTGTTCCCGCCGCGGTCGAACACGACCGCCGCGACGCCGGCGGCCTTGGCGCGCTCGGCGACGAGCTCGCCCACGCGGCGGGCCTTGGCGGTCTTGTCGCCCTCGTGCGCGCGCAGGTCCGCCTCCATGGTGGAGGCCGAGGCCAGCGTGCGGCCGGCGCTGTCGTCGACGACCTGCACGAAGACGTGCCGCGACGAGCGGGTGACCACGAGGCGGGGGCGGGCCGGGGTGCCGGTGACCTTCTTGCGGACCCGGACGTGACGGCGGGCGCGCGCGACGCTCTTGGCGCCGCGGCGGATCTTGACGGAGATCGCCATGACTACTTACCAGCCTTCCCGACCTTGCGGCGGATGACCTCGCCCTGGTAGCGCACGCCCTTGCCCTTGTACGGGTCGGGCTTGCGCAGCTTGCGGATGTTCGCCGCGACCTCGCCGACCTTCTGCTTGTCGATGCCGGACACGACGAAGCGCGTCGGGGCCTCGACGGTGAAGGCGATGCCCTCCGGCGGGTCGATGACCACCGGGTGGCTGAAGCCGAGCGCGAACTCCAGGCTGGTCCCCCGCGCCTGGACGCGGTAGCCGACGCCGACGATCTCGAGCGTCTTGCGGTAGCCCTCGGTCACGCCCGCGACCATGTTGGCCACGAGCGTGCGGGTGAGCCCGTGCAGGGCCCGCACCGTGTTCTCGTCCGAGGGACGGGTCACGGTGAGCGTGCCGTCCTCGCCGCGGGTGATCTCCAGCGGCGACGGCACGGTGTGGTTGAGCGTCCCCTTGGGCCCGGTGACGGTGACGGCGCGGCCGTCGATGTCCACCTGCACGCCCGCGGGCACGGGGATGGGAAGGCGTCCGATGCGCGACATGCTGTTCCTCCCTCCCCTTACCAGACGTAGGCGAGGACTTCCCCGCCCACGCCCTTCTTGTTCGCCTGGCGGTCGGTCAGCAGCCCGCCGGACGTCGAGATGATGGCCACGCCGAGGCCGCCGAGGACCTTCGGCAGCGCCGTGGACTTCGCGTAGACGCGCAGGCCCGGCTTGGACACGCGCCGCACGCCGGCGATCGAGCGCTCGCGGTTCGGGCCGAACTTCAGGCGCAGGACGAGCGTCTGGCCCACCTCGGCGTCCTGGACGCTCCACCCCGCGATGTAGCCCTCCTGCTGGAGGATCTCGGCGATGTGGCTCTTGAGCTTGCTGTACGGCATCGCCACGGTGTCGTGGTACGCCGAGTTCGCGTTGCGCAGACGGGTGAGCATGTCTGCGATCGGGTCGGTCATGGTCATGGGAGCCTCGAGGCCCTTCCCGCCGTGGTTCCCCCTGGGGGGCCTGCGGCGACTGGAGCGGTGGTTACCAGCTGCTCTTGGTGACGCCGGGGAGCTCGCCGCGGTGGGCCATCTCCCGCAGGCAGATCCGGCACAGGCCGAACTTGCGGAAGACGGAGTGCGGCCGCCCGCAGCGCTGGCACCGGGTGTAGGCGCGCACGCCGAACTTCGGCTTGCGCAGCGACTTGTTGATCAGCGCCTTCTTGGCCACGGTCAGGACTCCTTGAACGGGAAGCCGAGGTGGCGCAGCAGGGCGCGGCCCTCGTCGTCGGTCTGGGCGGTCGTCACGACCGTGATGTCCATGCCGCGGACCCGGTCGACCTTGTCCTGGTCGATCTCGTGGAACATCGCCTGCTCGGTGAGCCCGAAGGTGTAGTTGCCCCGCCCGTCGAACTGCTTGGGCGACAGGCCGCGGAAGTCGCGGATGCGCGGCAGCGCGAGCGACAGCAGCCGGTCGAGGAACTCCCACATCCGGTCGCCGCGCAGCGTGACGTGCGCGCCGATCGGCTGGCCCTCGCGCAGCTTGAACTGCGCGATGGACTTGCGGGCCTTGGTCACGGCCGGCTTCTGGCCGGTGATCGCGGTGAGGTCGCGGACCGCGCCCTCGATGAGCTTGGAGTCGCGCGCCGCGTCCCCGACGCCCATGTTCACGACGATCTTCGTGACGCCCGGCACCTGCATGACGTTCGCGTAGCCGAACTGCTCGCGCAGGGCCGCCTGGATCTCCGAGCGGTACCGGGTCTTCAGGCGCGGCTGCACCCGCTCGGGGGCCGCGGTCTCGGTGGTGGTGCTCATCAGATGTCCTTACCGGTCCGCTTCGAGACGCGGACCTTCTGGCCGTTCTCGTCCACGCGGGTGCCGACGCGGGTGCGCTTGCCGTCCGAGGGGTCGACGAGCATCACGTTGCTCACGTGGACCGGGGCCTCCTGCGTGACGATGCCACCGGCACCGCCGCCGGCGCCCTGCCCGGCCTTCGTGTGCTTCTTGATGCGGTTGACGCCCTCGACGAGCACCTTCTCGCGGTCCGGGTAGGCCGCGATGACCTTCCCCTGCAGACCCTTGTCCTTGCCGCTGATGACCTCGACGAGGTCACCCTTGCGCACGTGCAGACCGGCCATGTCAGAGCACCTCCGGAGCCAGCGAGATGATGCGCATGAAGCGCTTGTCGCGCAGCTCGCGCCCGACCGGGCCGAAGATGCGCGTGCCGCGGGGGTCCCCGCCGTCCTTGACGATGACCGCCGCGTTCTCGTCGAAGCGGATGTAGGAGCCGTCGGGACGACGACGCTCCTTGACGGTGCGGACGACGACGGCCTTGACCACGTCGCCCTTCTTCACGGTGCCGCCCGGGATGGCGTCCTTGACGGTCGCCACGATGACGTCACCGATGCCGGCGTAGCGGCGCCCGGAGCCGCCGAGCACGCGGATGCACAGCAGCTCCTTGGCACCCGTGTTGTCGGCGACGCGCAGCCGCGACTCCTGCTGGATCACTTCACTGTCTCCTGTCGTCGCGCCGGTTCTCGCGCTCGGCGAGCCTGGCGGAACGGATGGTGGCGGCGGTCCCCGCCGCCCGCGGGCGGGCGGCGGGACCGCGCACTACTTGGCCTTCTCGAGGACCTCGACGACGCGCCAGCGCTTGGTGGCCGACAGCGGGCGGGTCTCCATGAGGAGGACCCGGTCGCCGACGCCGCACTGGTTCTGCTCGTCGTGGCACTTGAGCTTGCTGGTGCGCCGGATGACCTTGCCGTAGAGCGCGTGCTTGACGCGGTCCTCGACGGCCACCACGACGGTCTTGTCCATCTTGTCGCTCACCACGAGGCCCTCGCGGGTCTTGCGGAACCCGCGGGTGCTCTCGCCGGCGGGCGAGGTGCTCTCGCTCATGGGTGCCTCTCCGCTCATGCCGCACCGCCGGTGCTGCCACCGAAGGCCTCCACCGCGCCGATGCCGAGCTCGCGCTCGCGCATCACGGTGTAGATGCGGGCGATGTCCTTGCGCACGGCACGCAGTCGGCCGTGGTTCTCCAGCTGCCCGGTGGCCGCCTGGAAGCGGAGGTTGAACAGCTCCTCCTTGGCCTCCCGCAGCTTGGTGACGAGCTCGTCGTCCTCCGAGCGGCGCAGGTCGGAGGCAGTGGTGCCGGTGGCCATCAGACCTCGCTCCCCTCGCGCGTGACGATCTTGCACTTCATCGGCAGCTTGTGGATCGCGCGCGTCAGGGCGGCGCGGGCCACGGCCTCGTTCGGGAACGTCAGCTCGAACATGACGCGCCCGGGCTTGACGTTGGCGACCCACCACTCCGGCGAGCCCTTGCCCGAGCCCATGCGGGTCTCGGCGGGCTTCTTGGTCAGCGGGCGGTCCGGGTAGATGTTGATCCACACCTTGCCACCACGGCGGATGTGCCGGGTGATCGCGATGCGGGCCGACTCGATCTGCCGGTTGGTGACGTACGCCGGCTCGAGGGCCTGGATGCCGTACTCGCCGAACGTCACGCGGGTGCCGCCCTTGGCCGCGCCGTGGCGGTCGGGGTGGTGCTGCTTGCGGTGCTTGACCCGCCGCGGGATCAGCATGGTCAGCTCTCCGTTCCGGACTGGGCCTCGCGCACGGCCACCTCGACCGCGGAGGCGTCGGTCTGCGGCGGGTGCGAGCCCGCCTCGCGCACCGTGCCGTCGCCGGACGCGGTCACCGGGGCGGCCGGGGCGCCACCACGGGCACCGCCGGTGCCGCCGGCACCGGGCCGACGCGCACGGGTCGGGCGGCCGCCGGCGCCGCCGCGGGGACCGCGGCCGGGGGCCGCGGCGGCCGCCTGCTCGCGGGTCTCGCGGACGCTGTTGACGTCGCCCTTGTAGATCCACACCTTGACGCCGATGCGGCCGAACGTCGTGCGGGCCTCGTACAGGCCGTAGTCGATGTTCGCGCGCAGCGTGTGCAGCGGGACGCGGCCCTCGCGGTAGAACTCCGAGCGCGACATCTCCGCGCCGCCGAGGCGGCCCGAGCACTGCACCCGGATGCCCTTGGCGCCGGCCTTCATCGTGCTCTGCATCGACTTGCGCATCGCGCGGCGGAAGGACACGCGGCTCGACAGCTGCTCGGCCACGCCCTGCGCGACGAGCTGGGCGTCGAGCTCGGGGTTCTTGACCTCGAGGATGTTGAGCTGGACCTGCTTGCCGGTCAGCTTCTCCAGGTCGCCGCGGATGCGGTCGGCCTCCGCGCCGCGGCGGCCGATGACGATGCCCGGCCGGGCGGTGTGGATGTCCACGCGGACGCGGTCGCGGGTGCGCTCGATCTCCACCTTGGAGATGCCGGCCCGCTCCATGCCCTTGGTCATCATCCGGCGGATGGCGACGTCTTCCTTGACGTAGTCCTTGTACAGCTTGTCGGCGTACCACCGGCTCTTGAAGTCCGTGGTGATGCCGAGGCGGAACCCGTGCGGGTTGACCTTCTGCCCCACTACCGGGCCCTCCCCTTCTGGCTGTCGCGCGACTCGACCACGACGGTGATGTGGCTGGTGCGCTTGTTGATGCGGTAGGCCCGGCCCTGGGCGCGCGGGCGGAACCGCTTGAGCGTCGGGCCCTCGTCGACGTAGGCCGCCGAGACCCAGAGCGTGTCCGGGTCGAGCCGCTTGTTGTTCTCGGCGTTGGCGACCGCGCTGGCGAGCACCTTGCCGACCGGCTCGCTGGCCGCCTGCGGCGCGAACTGCAGGGTGGCCAGGGCCTGGTCGGCCTTCATCCCGCGGATCGCGTCGATGACGCGGCGGACCTTCATCGGCGTCATGCGGACGTAGCGGGCCTGCGCGAGCGCCTGCCCCTCGGTGAGGTGGCGCGCCTTGTTCTCAGCCACGACGCGACCTCCTGTCCTCCTTGACGTGCCCGCGGAAGGTGCGGGTCGGGGCGAACTCGCCCAGCTTGTGGCCGACCATCGCCTCGGTGACGAAGACCGGCACGTGCTTGCGCCCGTCGTGCACGGCGATCGTGTGCCCGAGCATGGACGGCACGATCATCGAGCGGCGGGACCAGGTCTTGATGACGTTCTTGGTGCCCTTGTCGTTCTGCACGTCCACCTTCTTCTGCAGGTGGTCGTCGACGAACGGGCCCTTCTTCAGGCTGCGCGGCATCGCGACTGCTCCTAGCGCTTCTTGCCGGTCTTGCGGCGACGGACGATGAGCTGGTCGCTCGCCTTGGCCTTGCGGGTGCGACCCTCCGGCTTGCCCCACGGGGTCGTCGGGTGGCGACCGCCGGAGGTCTTGCCCTCACCACCGCCGTGCGGGTGGTCGATCGGGTTCATGGCGACGCCGCGCACGGTCGGGCGCTTGCCCTTCCAGCGCATGCGCCCGGCCTTGCCCCAGTTGATGTTCGACTGCTCGGCGTTGCCGACCTCGCCGACGCTCGCGCGGCAGCGCACGTCCACGTTGCGGATCTCGCCCGAGGGCATCCGCAGCTGGGCGTACGGCCCGTCCTTGGCGACGAGCTGCACGCTCGCGCCGGCCGAGCGGGCGATCTTCGCGCCGCCGCCCGGGCGCAGCTCGATGGCGTGGACCACCGTGCCGACCGGGATGTTGCGCAGGGGCAGGTTGTTGCCCGGCTTGATGTCCGCGCCCGGGCCGTTCTCGATCCGGTCGCCCTGCTTGAGGCGGGCCGGCGCGAGGATGTAGCGCTTCTCGCCGTCCGCGTAGTGCAGCAGCGCGATGCGCGCGGTGCGGTTGGGGTCGTACTCGATGTGCGCGACGGTGGCCGGCACGCCGTCCTTGTCGTTGCGCCGGAAGTCGATCAGGCGGTACGCGCGCTTGTGCCCGCCGCCCTGGTGGCGCACGGTCACGCGGCCGTGGACGTTGCGCCCGCCCTTGCTGTGCAGGGGGCGGACCAGCGACTTCTCCGGCTCGGAGCGCGTGACCTCGACGAAGTCGGCGACGCTCGAGCCGCGACGGCCCGGCGTCGTCGGCTTGTACTTGCGGATGCCCATGAGGTGTCTCAGTCCCTTCTTCTAGAGGCGCCGGTCAGGAGACCGGGCCCCCGAAGATGTCGATCCGGTCGCCCTCGACGACGGTCACGATCGCGCGCTTGGTGTCCTTGCGCTTGCCGTAGCCGAACCGGGTCCGCTTGCGCTTGCCCTGGCGGTTGACGATGTTGACGCCCTTGCGGACCACCTTGACGCCGAAGACCTTCTCGACCGCGATCTTGATCTCGGTCTTGTTGGCGTCCGGGTGGACGAGGAACGTGTACTTGTTCTCGTCGAGCAGGCCGTAGCTCTTCTCGGAGATGACCGGCGCGAGCAGGACGTCGCGCGGGTCCTTCTGCAGCTCGCTCACTGCTCGCTCCCGTCGGTCTCGAGGGCGGCGGCCTCCGTGGAGGTCGCGACGGCGCTCGCACCGCGGCCGCGGGTCGGGCCGGCGAGGAACGCCTCGAGCGCGCCCTGGGTGAACACGACGTCGTCGGAGACGAGGACGTCGTAGGTGTTGAGCTGGTCCGCGGGGAGCACGTGCACCTCGGGGGCGTTGCGCAGGCTCAGCTGCGCGAGCTCGTCCGAGCGCTCGACGACCGCGAGGACGTGGCGGCGCTCGGACACCCGGCGCAGCACGGCGAGGGCGGCCTTCGTCGAGGGGGCCTCCCCCTCCACGACGCCGGTCAGCACGTGCACGCGGCCGTGGCGCGCCCGGTCCGACAGGGCCCCGCGCAGGGCGGCGGCCTTCATCTTCTTGGGCGTGCGCTGCTCGTACGAGCGCGGCGTCGGGCCGTGGACGATGCCACCGCCGGTCATCTGCGGCGCGCGGGTCGAGCCCTGGCGGCCGCGGCCGGTGCCCTTCTGGCGGAACGGCTTGCGCCCACCGCCGCGGACCTCGCCGCGCGTCTTGGTGTCGTGCGTGCCCTGGCGGGCCGCCGCGAGCTGGGCCACGACCACCTGGTGGATCAGCGGCACGTTGACCTGCACGTCGAAGACGTCGGCCGGCAGCTCGACGGTGCCGGCGACCTCGCCGGCCGGGGTGAGGACGTCGATGGTCGTCACTGCTGCGCTCCCTTGCCCTTGGACGCGGTGCGCACGAGGACGAGCCCGCCCTTGGGGCCCGGCAGGGCGCCCTTGATGAGGAGCAGGCCGCGCTCGGCGTCGACCGCGTGCACGGTCAGGCCCTGCGTGGTGGTGCGCACGCCGCCCATGCGGCCGGCCATGCGCAGGCCCTTGAAGACGCGACCGGGGGTCGCGCAGCCGCCGATGGAGCCCGGCGAGCGGTGCTTGCGCTGCGTGCCGTGCCCCGCGCCCAGGCCCTTGAAGCCGTGGCGCTTCATGACGCCGGCGTGGCCCTTGCCCTTGCTGCGGCCGGTGACGTCGACCTCCTGGCCGGCGGCGAAGGCCTCGGCCGTGAGCTCCTGGCCGGGGGCGAAGTCCGCGGCGTCCTGCGTGCGCAGCTCGACGAGGTGCCGGCGCGGCGTCGTGCCGGCCTTGGCGAAGTGCCCGGCCAGCGGCTTGGTGACCTTGCGGGGGTCGATCGCGCCGTACGCGATCTGCACCGCGGCGTAGCCGTCCTTGTCGTCCGTGCGGACCTGCGTCACCACGCAGGGGCCGGCCTTGACGACGGTGACGGGCACCAGGCGGTTGCCCTCGTCCCACACCTGCGTCATGCCGAGCTTCTCGCCGAGCAGCCCGCGGATGCTCTTGATCTGCTGAGTCATGGGGTTGTCCGCGTCCCTCAGAGCTTGATCTCGATGTCGACGCCCGCCGGCAGGTCGAGCCGCATGAGCGAGTCGACGGTCTTCGGCGTCGGGTCGATGATGTCGATGAGGCGCTTGTGCGTGCGCATCTCGAAGTGCTCGCGCGAGTCCTTGTACTTGTGCGGCGAGCGGATGACGCAGTAGACGTTCTTCTCCGTCGGCAGCGGCACCGGACCGGCGACCTGGGCGCCCGTGCGGGTCACCGTGTCGACGATCTTGCGCGCCGAGCTGTCGATGACCTCGTGGTCGTAGGCCTTCAGCCTGATGCGGATCTTCTGTCCCGCCATGGCGTGCTCGTTTCCTCTTCTCGTACCGCTGCTGGCTCTCGGTCTCCGCTGCCGGGACCCCCCGCGAGGGGGGCCGGTCCCGCCCGCCGGGGCGACCGCTCCGACCCCCGGGGTCGGGCGTGTCGCGCTCCGCCTGCACGCGCCCCTCGGGGACCGTGCGCTGCGGGGGCCGGGCGGACCGCGGACGACCCGTCGGCTCCACCCAGGGCGCGGGCGACGGCCCCTCCCCCGCGACCCGTGGGGGCCTGGGGCTGGTCCGTGCGTCCGCCCGCGCTCGGGCAACCGGACTAGTATGCCGCAGCCTCGGGGGCTATGGCGAATCGGTGCCCTGACCTGCGACGGGGGCCGGGCCAGGGGCGGGGCGACGTGCGCCCGGTGACCCCGGCCCGACCCCCGTCGGGCGGTGCAGGACTACTTGATGATCTTGGTGACCCGGCCGGCGCCCACGGTGCGGCCGCCCTCGCGGATGGCGAAGCGCAGGCCCTCCTCCATGGCGATGGGCTGGATCAGCGAGACCTTCATCTCGGTGTTGTCGCCCGGCATGACCATCTCGGTGCCCTCGGGGAGGTCCACCACGCCGGTGACGTCCGTCGTCCGGAAGTAGAACTGCGGACGGTAGTTGTTGAAGAACGGCGTGTGCCGGCCGCCCTCGTCCTTGGACAGGATGTAGACCTGGCCCTCGAACTCGGTGTGCGGGGTGGTCGTGCCCGGCTTGATGACGACCTGGCCGCGCTCGACGTCCTCGCGCTTGATGCCGCGCAGCAGCAGGCCGACGTTCTCGCCCGCGCGCCCCTCGTCGAGGAGCTTGCGGAACATCTCGATGCCGGTGACCGTCGTGGTCTGCTTGGTCTCCTTGATGCCGACGATGTCGACCGTCTCGTTGACCTTGACCACACCGCGCTCGACGCGGCCGGTGACGACCGTGCCGCGACCGGTGATCGTGAAGACGTCCTCGACGGGCATGAGGAACGGCTTGTCGACCTCGCGCTCGGGCTGCGGGATCGCGGTGTCGACCGCGTTCATGAGCTCGACGATCGAGTCGGCCCACTTCTCGTCGCCGTTGAGCGCCGGGAAGGCCGCGACGCGGACCACGGGGACGTCGTCGCCCGGGAACTCGTACTCCGAGAGGAGCTCGCGGACCTCGAGCTCGACGAGCTCGAGGATCTCCTCGTCGTCGACCATGTCGCACTTGTTGAGCGCGACGACGATGTAGGGGACGCCGACCTGGCGGGCCAGGAGGACGTGCTCCTTCGTCTGCGGCATCGGGCCGTCGGTCGCCGCGACCACGAGGATGGCGCCGTCCATCTGCGCCGCACCCGTGATCATGTTCTTGATGTAGTCGGCGTGGCCCGGGCAGTCGACGTGCGCGTAGTGGCGCTGCTCGGTCTGGTACTCGACGTGCGCGATCGAGATCGTGATGCCGCGCTGCCGCTCCTCCGGCGCCTTGTCGATCTGGTCGAACGGCGTGAAGGGGTTGATGTCCGGGTACTTGTCGTGCAGCACCTTGGTGATCGCCGCGGTGAGCGTCGTCTTGCCGTGGTCGATGTGACCGATGGTGCCGATGTTGACGTGCGGCTTAGTCCGCTCGAACTTCGCCTTCGCCACTGGGATCTCCTTCTCGACTGTGGGGTAGCGCCGTACGACGTCAGGGGTGCTGCCGTGCGGGTCTGTGCGCCAGGGTAGTGCCGGTGCCGGCCGCTCCCCGGGGCGGGTGCGAGCAGCTGCTCACTCGCCCCGGGACTTCTTGATGATCTCCTCCGCGACGTTCTTCGGAACCTCCGCGTAGGAGTCGAACTGCATCGCGTAGCTGGCGCGGCCCTGCGTCTTGCTGCGCAGGTCGCCGACGTAGCCGAACATCTCCGACAGCGGCACCAGCGCCTGGACCACGCGGGCGCCCGAGCGCTCGTCCATGGCCTGGATCTGGCCGCGGCGCGAGTTCAGGTCGCCGATGACCTCGCCCATGTAGTCCTCGGGCGTGGTGACCTCGACGGCCATCATCGGCTCGAGCAGGACGGGGTCGGCCTTGCGCGCACCCTCCTTGAACGCCATGGAGCCGGCGATCTTGAAGGCGAGCTCGGAGGAGTCGACCTCGTGGTACGCGCCGTCGAGCAGGGTGACCTTGACGTCGACGAGCGGGTAGCCGGCGAGGACGCCGAACTCCATGGCCTCCTGGCAGCCCGCGTCCACCGAGGGGATGTACTCGCGGGGGATGCGACCGCCGGTGACCTTGTTCTCGAACTCGTAGCCGCCGTCGCCGCCGCCCGTGGGCTCCATGGCGATCTGGACCTTGGCGAACTGGCCCGAGCCACCGGTCTGCTTCTTGTGCGTGTAGTCGATCCGGTCCACCTTGCGGCGGATCGTCTCGCGGTACGCCACCTGCGGCTTGCCGATGTTCGCCTCGACGCGGAACTCGCGGCGCATGCGGTCGACCAGCACCTCGAGGTGCAGCTCGCCCATGCCCGAGATGACCGTCTGGCCGGTCTCCTCGTCCGTGCGGACCTGGAAGGTCGGGTCCTCCTCGGCCAGGCGCTGGATCGCGGTGCCCAGGCGCTCCTGGTCGCCCTTGGACTTCGGCTCGATGGCCACGTTGATGACCGGGGCCGGGAAGTCCATGGACTCGAGGATGATCGGCGCCTCGGGGCCGCAGAGGGTGTCGCCGGTGGTGGTGTTCTTCAGGCCCATCACCGCGACGATCGAGCCGGCCGAGGCCTTCTCGATCTCCTCGCGCTTGTTGGCGTGCATCCGGTAGATCTTGCCGATGCGCTCCTTGTTGCCCTTGGTGCTGTTGAGCACCGAGGAGCCCGAGGTGAGCGTGCCGGAGTAGATCCGCAGGTAGGTGAGCTTGCCCAGGTGCGGGTCGCTCATGATCTTGAACGCCAGCGTCGACAGCGGGGCGTCCTCGTCGGGGTCGCGGGTGAGGACCTCCTCGGCGTTGCCGACCGCGTGGCCCTCGGTGGCGCCGACGTCCATCGGCGACGGGAGGTAGGACACGACGGCGTCGAGCATGGGCTGCACGCCCTTGTTCTTGAACGCCGAGCCGCAGAGCACCGGGGTGAGCTTGCCCGCGATCGTCGCGCGGCGGATGGCCGCGACGAGCGTCTCGGTGTCCGGCTCCTCGCCCTCGAGGTAGAGCTCCATGAGCGCGTCGTCGGCCTCGGCGATCGTCTCGAGGAGCTTGTCGCGCCACTCGCGCGCGGCCTCGGCGTGCGAGGAGGGGATCTCCTCGACCTCGTAGTCCGCGCCCTTCTTCGTCTCGCCGCGCCAGGTCAGCGCGCGCATCTGGACGAGGTCGACGACGCCCATGAAGTCGCCCTCGGTCCCGATCGGGATCTGGAGCACGAGCGGGGTCGCGTTGAGGCGCGAGACGATCATGTCGACGCAGCGGTGGAACTCCGCACCGGTGCGGTCGAGCTTGTTGACGAAGCAGATGCGCGGGACGTTGTAGCGGTCCGCCTGGCGCCACACCGTCTCGGACTGCGGCTCCACGCCGGCGACGCCGTCGAAGACCGCCACCGCGCCGTCGAGGACGCGCAGCGACCGCTCGACCTCGACCGTGAAGTCGACGTGGCCGGGCGTGTCGATGATGTTGATGGTGTGGTCGCCCCACTCGCAGGTCGTCGCGGCGGACGTGATGGTGATGCCGCGCTCCTGCTCCTGCTCCATCCAGTCCATCGTGGCGGCGCCCTCGTGGACCTCACCGATCTTGTAGTTGATGCCGGTGTAGAAGAGGATCCGCTCGGTGGTGGTGGTCTTGCCCGCGTCGATGTGGGCCATGATCCCGATGTTGCGGACCTTGGCGAGGTCGAGCGCGCGGAGGTCGGTCGCCATGGGGGCTGTCGTCTCTCTCCTGGTACGGACGCGTGGTCGGTCGCCGGGGGCGGCGGTCCCGGGGGGTCCCCCGGGACCGCGCACTCACCAGCGGTAGTGGGCGAACGCCTTGTTCGACTCGGCCATCTTGTGGGTGTCCTCGCGCCGCTTGACGCTGGCGCCCAGGCCGTTGCTCGCGTCGAGCAGCTCGTTCATGAGCCGCTCGGTCATCGTCTTCTCGCGGCGCTGCCGGGCGTAGCCGACGAGCCAGCGCAGCGCGAGCGTGGTCTGGCGCGGCGTGCGCACCTCGACCGGCACCTGGTAGGTCGCGCCGCCGACGCGGCGGCTGCGGACCTCGAGGGCCGGCTTGACGTTGTCCAGGGCGCGCTTGAGCGTGATGACCGGGTCGGTCCCGCTCTTCTCGCGGGCGCCCTCGAGGGCGCCGTAGACGATGCGCTCGGCCGTGCTCTTCTTGCCGTCGAGCAGGACCTTGTTCACCAGCGCGGTGACGAGGGGGGAGCCGTACACGGGGTCCGTGACGACCGGGTGCTTCGGGGCCGGGCCCTTGCGGGGCATTAGCTCTTCTCCTTCTTCGCGCCGTAGCGGCTGCGGGCCTGCTTGCGGTTCTTGACGCCCTGGGTGTCCAGCGCGCCGCGCACGATCTTGTAGCGCACGCCCGGCAGGTCCTTCACACGGCCGCCGCGCACGAGGACGATCGAGTGCTCCTGCAGGTTGTGCCCCACGCCCGGGATGTAGGCCGTGACCTCGATCTGGCTGGTCAGCCGCACGCGGGCGACCTTGCGCAGCGCCGAGTTCGGCTTCTTCGGGGTGGTGGTGTAGACGCGCGTGCAGACGCCACGACGCTGCGGGCTCCCCTGCAGGGCCGGCGTCTTGGTCTTGCCGATCTTGTCCTGGCGGCCCTTGCGGACCAGCTGCTGGATCGTGGGCACTGCGGCGTCTCCGTCGTCTCTCGTTCTCGCTGGGTGGCTCTGGTGGCTCCGGGTGGGAGTCCTGCTCCTGCCCCGAGGTCGGGCGTGTCGCCCGGTCCCCCGGACGGGGCGGAGGGATCCGCCGCGCAGGGGGCCCGCGCGGCGCGGAGCGCCGGTGCGGGCGGCCCGGGCCAGCCCAGGCACAAGGTCGTAGGTTACCGACCCCGGGCGCGCCGGGTCAAAACCGGGTGCGGCCGACCCCCGGCACGGGCGGCCGGGTGCCGGCAGGGCGCGCCGGCCGCCCCCGCGGGGGGGGACGGCCGGCGCGCAGCGGGTCAGCCCGAGAAGGGGCCGCCGTAGTCGTAGTCCTCGAGCGGCACCGCCTGGCCGGAGCCCTGCCCGAAGCCGGCGTACTCGCCGAAGGACTCGTCGGCGCCGTACCCGCTGAGCGAGTACATCGCCGCCTTGGCCTCCTCGGTCGGCTCGACCCGGATGTTCCGGTAGCGGGACAGGCCCGTGCCGGCCGGGATGAGCTTGCCGATGATCACGTTCTCCTTCAGGCCCAGCAGCGGGTCCGACTTGGCCTCCATGGCCGCCGTCGTGAGGACCCGCGTCGTCTCCTGGAAGGAGGCCGCGGACAGCCACGAGTCCGTGGCGAGCGAGGCCTTGGTGATGCCCATGAGCTCGGGGCGGCCGGAGGCGGGGGTGCCGCCCTCGGCCACGACCCGGCGGTTCTCGGTCTCGAACCGGCTGCGCTCGACGAGCTCGCCCGGGAGCAGCTCGGCGTCGGCCGACTCGATGATCGTGACCCGCTTGAGCATCTGCCGGACGATCACCTCGATGTGCTTGTCGTGGATCGACACGCCCTGGCTGCGGTAGACCTCCTGCACCTGGTCGACCAGGTGCAGCTGGACCGCCCGCGGGCCGAGGATGCGCAGCACCTGCTTCGGGTCGACGGCGCCGACCACGAGCTGCTGCCCGACCGTGACCCGGTCGTCGTCCTGCACGAGCAGGCGGGCGCGCTTGGAGACTGCGTACGCGACCTCCTCGGACCCGTCGTCCGGGACGACGACGACCTTGCGCTGCTTCTCGGTGTCGTCGACGCGCACGCGCCCGGCGGCCTCCGAGATCGGCGCGACGCCCTTGGGCGTGCGGGCCTCGAAGAGCTCGACGACGCGGGGCAGGCCGTGGGTGATGTCGTCACCGGCCACACCACCGGTGTGGAAGGTGCGCATGGTCAGCTGGGTGCCCGGCTCGCCGATGGACTGCGCCGCGACGATGCCGACCGCCTCGCCGACGTCCACGAGCTTGCCCGCGGCGAGCGAGCGGCCGTAGCACATGGCGCACGTGCCGACCTTGCTGTCGCAGGTGAGCACGCAGCGGACCTTGACCTGCTCGACGCCGGCCGCCACGAGGCGGTTGATGTTGACGTCGCCCAGGTCGGTGCCCGCGGGCAGCACGACCTCGCCGTCGACCTCCACGTCCGAGGCCAGGTTGCGGGCGTACACGCTCGTCTCGACGTTGTCCGCCAGGCGCAGGCCGCCCTCGGCCGTGCGCTCGGCGATGCGCATCGTGACGCCGCGCGAGGTGCCGCAGTCCTCCTCGCGGATGATGACGTCCTGCGAGACGTCGACGAGGCGGCGGGTGAGGTAGCCCGAGTCCGCGGTCCGCAGCGCCGTGTCCGCGAGGCCCTTGCGGGCGCCGTGGGTGGCGATGAAGTACTCGAGGACCGAGAGCCCCTCGCGGTAGTTGCTCTTGATCGGGCGCGGGATGATCTCGCCCTTGGGGTTGGCCACGAGGCCGCGCATGCCGGCGATCTGGCGGACCTGCATCCAGTTCCCTCGCGCGCCCGAGTTCACCATCATGAACAGCGGGTTGTGCCGCGGGAAGTTCTCCTGCATGGCGTCGGCGACCTCGTTGGTCGCGCGGGTCCAGATCTCGATGAGCTCCTGGCGGCGCTCGTCGTCGGTGATGAGGCCCCGCTCGTACTGGCCCTGCACCTTCTCCGCGCGCGCCTCGAAGTCCTCGAGCACGCCCTGCTTGGCGGCCGGGGTGACGACGTCCTCGATGGAGATCGTCACGCCCGAGCGGGTCGCCCAGTGGAAGCCCGCCGCCTTGAGGGCGTCGAGCGTCGCGGCGACCTGGACCTTCGGGTAGCGCTCGGCGAGGTCGTTGACGATCCCCGAGAGCACCTTCTTGTCCACCTGCTTGTCGACGAACGCGTAGTCCGCCGGCAGGGCCTCGTTGAACAGCGCGCGGCCCAGCGTGGTGCGCAGCAGGAACGGCGCGCCGGGCTCCCAGCCCTCGGGCAGCTCGGCACCGGCCGGCGGGACGACGCGCGCCAGGCGCAGGCCGATGGAGGCCTGCAGGTCCAGCTCGCGGGCGTCGTACGCCATGATCGCCTCGGCGACCGAGCCGAAGGTGCGCCCCTCCCCCGTCAGGCCCTCGCGGGTCGAGGTGAGGTAGTAGATCCCCAGCACCATGTCCTGCGTCGGCGCCGTGATCGGGCGACCGTGCGCCGGCGACAGGATGTTGTTGCTCGAGAGCATGAGGATGCGCGCCTCGGCCTGGGCCTCGGCGGACAGCGGCAGGTGCACGGCCATCTGGTCGCCGTCGAAGTCCGCGTTGAACGCGGTGCAGACGAGCGGGTGGATCTGGATGGCCTTGCCCTCGACCAGCTGCGGCTCGAAGGCCTGGATGCCCAGGCGGTGCAGCGTGGGGGCGCGGTTGAGCATCACCGGGTGCTCGGTGATGACCTCCTCCAGCACGTCCCACACCACCGGGCGGGCGCGCTCGACCATGCGCTTGGCGCTCTTGATGTTCTGCGCGTGGTTGAGGTCGACGAGCCGCTTCATGACGAACGGCTTGAACAGCTCGAGCGCCATCTGCTTGGGCAGGCCGCACTGGTGCAGCTTGAGCTGCGGGCCGACGACGATGACCGAGCGGCCCGAGTAGTCCACGCGCTTGCCGAGCAGGTTCTGGCGGAACCGGCCCTGCTTGCCCTTGAGCATGTCGGACAGCGACTTCAGCGGGCGGTTGCCCGGGCCCGTCACCGGCCGGCCGCGGCGGCCGTTGTCGAACAGCGCGTCGACGGCCTCCTGCAGCATGCGCTTCTCGTTGTTGACGATGATCTCGGGCGCGCCGAGGTCGAGCAGCCGCTTGAGGCGGTTGTTGCGGTTGATGACCCGGCGGTAGAGGTCGTTCAGGTCGGACGTGGCGAAGCGGCCACCGTCGAGCTGCACCATCGGGCGCAGGTCCGGCGGGATGACCGGGACGCAGTCCAGCACCATGCCCATGGGGCTGTTGCGGGTGTTGAGGAACGCCGACACGACCTTGAGCCGCTTGAGCGCGCGCGTCTTGCGCTGGCCCTTGCCGACCCGGATCGTCTCGCGCAGCGACTCGGCCTCGGCCTCGAGGTCGAAGGACTCGAGGCGCTTCTGCAGCGCCGCGGCGCCCATGCCGCCCTGGAAGTACATCCCGAAGCGGTCGCGCATGTCGCGGTAGAGGATCTCGTCGCCCTCGAGGTCCTGGACCTTGAGGTTCTTGAAGCGGGTCCAGACCTCCTCGAGGCGGTCGATCTCGCGCTGCGCGCGGTCGCGCAGCTGCTTCATCTCCCGCTCGGCGCCCTCGCGGACCTTGCGGCGCGCGTCGGACTTGGCGCCCTCGGCCTCGAGCTGGGCGAGGTCCTCCTCGAGGCGGCGCTGGCGCGCCTCCACGTCGGCGTCGCGGCGCTGCTCGAGCTGCCCGCGCTCCACCGAGATCTTGGCCTCGAGCGAGGGCAGGTCGCGCTGGCGGTTCTCGTCGTCGACCCACGTGATCATGTAGGCGGCGAAGTAGATGACCTTCTCGAGGTCCTTCGGCGCCAGGTCCAGCAGGTACCCGAGCCGGCTCGGGACGCCCTTGAAGTACCAGATGTGCGTGACGGGCGCGGCGAGCTCGATGTGGCCCATGCGCTCACGGCGCACCTTCGCGCGCGTGACCTCGACGCCGCAGCGCTCGCAGATGATGCCCTTGAAGCGGACCCGCTTGTACTTGCCGCAGTAGCACTCCCAGTCCCGGGTGGGACCGAAGATCTTCTCGCAGAAGAGCCCGTCCTTCTCCGGCTTCAGGGTGCGGTAGTTGATCGTCTCGGGCTTCTTGACCTCGCCGTGGGACCACTGGCGGATGTCCTCCGCCGTGGCCAGACCGATGCGCAGCTCGTCGAAGAAGTTGACGTCGAGCACGTGGTTCCTTCTCTCAAGGTGTGTCGTGAAGGTCTGGCGTACGGCCGGCGGTGGCGGGCGGCGGGGGGTCGCTCCCCCGCCGCCCGCCGGCCGTCAGACCTCTTCGACGCTGCTCGGCTCGCGCCGGGACAGGTCGATGCCGAGCTCCTCCGCAGCGCGGAAGACGTCCTCGTCGGTGTCGCGCATCTCGATGGACATGCCGTCGCTGGAGAGCACCTCCACGTTGAGGCACAGCGACTGCATCTCCTTGATGAGCACCTTGAAGGACTCGGGGATGCCGGGCTCGGGGATGTTCTCGCCCTTGACGATGGCCTCGTAGACCTTCACGCGGCCGAGGACGTCGTCGGACTTGATCGTCAGCAGCTCCTGCAGGGCGTAGGAGGCGCCGTAGGCCTCGAGGGCCCACACCTCCATCTCGCCGAAGCGCTGCCCGCCGAACTGCGCCTTACCACCCAGGGGCTGCTGGGTGATCATCGAGTACGGGCCGGTCGAGCGGGCGTGGATCTTGTCGTCGACCAGGTGCAGCAGCTTCAGGATGTAGATGTAGCCGACCGAGATCGGGTCCTTGAACGGCTCACCGGTGCGCCCGTCGAAGAGCCGGGCCTTGCCCGTCTCGCCGATGAGCTGCACGCCGTCGCGGTTGGGCAGCGTCGAGCCGAGCAGGCCCGTGATCTCCTCCTCGCGCGCGCCGTCGAACACCGGCGTGGCGACGTTGGTGCCCGGGGCGCCCTCGTCCGCGCCGATGCCCTTGAGCGCGACCTTCCATGCCTCGTCCTCGCCGTCGACCTTCCAGCCGGTCTTGGCGACCCACCCGAGGTGCGTCTCCAGGACCTGCCCGACGTTCATGCGCCCGGGCACGCCGAGCGGGTTGAGGACGACGTCGACCGGGGTCCCGTCCTCGAGGAACGGCATGTCCTCGACCGGCAGGATCTTGGAGATGACGCCCTTGTTGCCGTGGCGGCCGGCGAGCTTGTCGCCGTCGGTGATCTTGCGCTTCTGGGCGACGTAGACCCGCACCAGCTGGTTGACGCCCGGCGGGAGCTCGTAGCCCTCGTCGCGGTCGAAGACCTTGACGCCGATGACCTTGCCGGACTCGCCGTGCGGCACCTTGAGCGAGGTGTCGCGCACCTCGCGCGCCTTCTCGCCGAAGATCGCGCGCAGCAGCCGCTCCTCCGGGGTCAGCTCGGTCTCGCCCTTGGGCGTGACCTTGCCGACGAGCACGTCGCCGGTGACGACGTCGGCGCCGATGCGGATGATCCCGCGCTCGTCGAGGTCGGCGAGGACCTCGTCGGAGACGTTCGGGATGTCCCGGGTGATCTCCTCGGGGCCGAGCTTGGTGTCGCGGGCGTCGACCTCGTGCTCCTCGATGTGGATCGAGGAGAGGACGTCGTCCTGCACCAGGCGCTGGCTGAGGATGATCGCGTCCTCGTAGTTGTGGCCCTCCCACGGCATGAACGCCACGAGGAGGTTCTTGCCGAGGGCCATGTCGCCCTGGTCGGTGCACGGGCCGTCGGCGAGCACCTGGCCGACCTCGACGCGCTGGCCCTCGTCGACGATCGGCTTCTGGTTGAAGCTCGTGCCCTGGTTGGAGCGGCGGAACTTCGCCACGCGGTACGTGGAGTAGGTCGCGTCGTCGTTCGCCACGGTGATGAAGTCCGCGGACAGCTCCTGCACGACGCCGGCCTTGGTGGCGGTGATGACGTCGCCGGCGTCGACCGCCGCGCGGTACTCCATGCCGGTGCCCACGAGCGGGGCCTCCGAGCGCAGCAGCGGCACCGACTGGCGCTGCATGTTGGCGCCCATGAGCGCGCGGTTGGCGTCGTCGTGCTCGAGGAACGGGATCATGGCCGTCGCCACCGACACCATCTGGCGCGGGGAGACGTCCATGTAGTCCACCTCCTCGGCCGGGATGAACTCGACCTCGCCGCCCTTGCGGCGCACGAGCACGCGGGCCTCGGCGAAGTGGCCGTCCGGGGTGAGCGGCGCGTTCGCCTGCGCGATGACGTGCTCGTCCTCCTCGTCGGCGGTGAAGTAGTCGACGTCGTCGGTGACCTGGCCGTTGACGACCCGCCGGTACGGCGTCTCGACGAAGCCGAACGCGTTGATGCGCCCGTACGAGGCGAGCGAGCCGATGAGGCCGATGTTCGGCCCCTCCGGCGTCTCGATCGGGCACATGCGCCCGTAGTGCGACGGGTGGACGTCGCGGACCTCGAAGCCGGCGCGCTCGCGGGACAGGCCGCCCGGGCCCAGCGCGGAGAGCCGGCGCTTGTGCGTCAGGCCCGCGAGGGGGTTGGTCTGGTCCATGAACTGCGACAGCTGGGAGGTGCCGAAGAACTCCTTGATCGACGCCACCACGGGGCGGATGTTGATCAGGGTCTGCGGCGTGATCGCCTCGACGTCCTGGGTCGTCATGCGCTCGCGCACGACGCGCTCCATCCGGGACAGGCCCGTGCGGACCTGGTTCTGGATGAGCTCGCCCACCGTGCGCAGGCGGCGGTTGCCGAAGTGGTCGATGTCGTCGACCTCGACGCGCAGCGCGCCGCGCGGGGTCTCCATCGCGGTGTGGCCGGCGTGCAGCGCCACGATGTAGCGGATCGTCGCGACGATGTCGTCGACCGTGAGCACGCCCTGGCCGAGCGGCTGGTCGGTCCCCAGCTTCTTGCCCACCTTGTAGCGCCCGACCTTGGCCAGGTCGTAGCGCTTGGGGTTGAAGTAGAGGTTGTCGAGCATCGTCTGCGCCGCCTCGCGGGTGGGCGGCTCGCCCGGGCGCAGCTTGCGGTAGATGTCGAGCAGGGCGTCGTCCTGCCCCGTCGTGTGGTCCTTCTCGAGCGTCTGGCGGATCGAGTCGAACTCGCCGAGCTCCTCGAGGATCTTGGCGTCGTCCCAGCCGAGCGCCTTGAGCAGCACCGTGACGGACTGCTTGCGCTTGCGGTCGATGCGCACGCCCACCTGGTCGCGCTTGTCGATCTCGAACTCGAGCCAGGCGCCGCGCGAGGGGATGACCTTCGCGCCGTAGACGTCCTTGTCCGAGGTCTTGTCGATGGAGCGCTCGAAGTAGACGCCCGGGGAGCGCACGAGCTGCGACACGACGACGCGCTCGGTGCCGTTGATGATGAACGTGCCCTTGTCGGTCATGAGCGGGAAGTCGCCCATGAAGACCGTCTGGGACTTGATCTCGCCGGTGGTGTTGTTCATGAACTCGGCCGTGACGAACAGCGGGGCCGAGTAGGTGATGTCCCGCTCCTTGCAGTCCTCGATCGAGTACTTCGGGGGCTCGAAGCGGTGGTCGCGGAACGACAGCGACATCGTCTGCTGGAAGTCCTCGATCGGGGAGATCTCCTCGAAGATCTCCTCGAGGCCCGAGCGGGTGTTGATGTCGTCGCGGCCGGCGTCGAGGGCCTGCTCGACGCGCGCCTTCCAGGCGTCGTTGCCGAGCAGCCAGTCGACGCTCTCGGTCTGGAGGGCCAGCAGGTTGGGGACCTCGAGGGGCTCGCGGATCTTCGCGAACGAGATGCGGCCGGGGCTGCTGCCGCGGGTGCTGCGGGTGGTGCTGGACGTCTGGCTCGTGGCTTCGGTGCGCGAGGCGGCCAAGAGGGGTCCTTCCGGCGGGCTGGGCGGGTGGAGCGCGCGCATGCCGGAGAGCCCGTGGCGGGCACGGGACGACTCAGGAGGCAGCGCAAAGCGACAGCGTACCCGAGAGGCACGCTGTCGCCAAGTCCGCGGGGAGCAGACCCCCGCGCACCCGTCCTGCCACGTCCTGTCCTGACCTCGTCCTCGGCACGACCGCGCCCCGTCCTGAGCCGGGAGGGTGAGCCAGAGCATGGTCACCCGGGCGGGGGGCCGCGTCAAGGCGCGCCACGCCGGGGCCACCCGGACGGGCGCGCCCCGCCGGCAGCGGTCGTACCCGCGCCGCGGGCCCCGGGAACGCGCCAGGGCGGCCGCTCCCGGTGTGGGAGCGACCGCCCTGGGGTGGTGCTGGTGCTGCAGCGCCCCGTGCGGGGCGCGGCCTCACTTGACCGTGACGGTGGCGCCGGCGCCCTCGAGGGCGGCCTTGGCCTTGTCCGCGGTCTCCTTGTTGACCTTCTCCAGGACCGGCTTCGGGGTGCCGTCCACGAGGTCCTTGGCCTCCTTGAGCCCGAGGCTCGTCAGGCCGCGGACCTCCTTGATGACCTGGATCTTCTTGTCGCCCGCGGCCTCGAGGATGACGTCGAACTCGTCCTGCTCCTCGGCGGCGGGGGCGCCGGCGTCGCCGCCGGCGGCACCCGGGGCGGCGGCGATGGCCACCGGGGCGGCCGCGGTGACGCCGAAGGTCTCCTCGAACTGCTTGACGAACTCGCTGAGCTCGAGGAGGGACATCTCCTTGAACGCGTCGAGCAGCTCGTCGGTGCTGAGCTTCGCCATGGTGGCGGGTCCTCTCTGGTCTGGGTCGTGCTCGGGGCCCGCGCGCTCGGGTCCGCGCGCGGCGAGGGGTGGTCGGTGCCGGGCCTCAGGCCTCGGCGGGGGCCTGCTCGTCCGCGGGGGCCGCGGTGGCCTCGTCGGCGGCGGGCGCCGGGGCGTCCGCAGCCGGGGTGCCGGCGCCGCCGGCGAGGACGCTGGGGTCCTGCTCGGCCTTCTGGCGCAGGGCGTCGACGACGCGCGCGGCCTGCGACAGCGGCGCGGCGAAGAGGCTGACCGCCTGCTGCAGGCTGCCCTGCAGCGCACCCGCGAGCTTGGCGAGGAGGACCTCGCGCGACTCGAGGTCGGCCAGCTTGGAGATGCCGGCGGCGTCGAGGGGCTTGCCCTCCAGGACGCCGCCCTTGATCACGAGCAGGGGGTTCGCGCGGGCGAAGTCACGCAGGCCCTTGGCCGCCTCGACCGGGTCGCCCTTGACGAAGGCGATGGCCGACGGCCCCTGGAGCAGGTCGTCGAAGGCGTCGACGCCGGCGTCCTTGGCCGCGATGCGGGTCAGCGTGTTCTTCACCACGGCGTACTCCGTGGTCTCACCGAGAGCGCGGCGCAGCTCCTTGAGCTGGGCCACGGTGAGCCCGCGGTACTCGGTCAGCACGGCGGCGCTCGAGCTGCGGAACTGCTCCGTCAGCTCGGCGACCGCCGCCGCCTTCTCGGGCCTCGCCATGGGACTCCTTCGTACGGGGTGCCGCCGGTCGCGGCCCCCGGACGCACGAACGCCCCGGCGCAGGGCGCTCGGGGCGTGGCGGGCGCGCGCGAGCGCGTCCGGGTCCTCGGGTCACCTGCGCGGGTCGCCCGCTCGTCGCGGGGCCTTCGGCCGCCCCGAGCGGTGCTCGCGGCGACGACCGGCGGTCTCTGGCTCGGCACAGCGTACGCGGCGCCGGTGCCGGACACCAAATCCCGCCCGACCGCGGGCCCCCGCCGGACGCAGGACGGCCCCGCTCCCCCTGGCGGGGGTGCGGGGCCGTCCTGCGGCGCGCCGGGGCGCGCGGGGCGGCTCAGGCCTGCGGCGCCGCGTCCTCGAGGAGGTTGCGCGTGCGCGAGGCGTCGAGCGGGATGCCCGGGCCCATCGTCGTGCTCATCGTGGCCTTCTTGACGTAGCGGCCCTTGGCGGCCGACGGCTTGAGGCGCATGACCTCGTCGATCGCCGCGGCGTAGTTCTCCACGAGCGCCGACTCCGGGAAGGAGGTCTTGCCGATGATGAAGTGCAGGTTCGCGTGCCGGTCGACGCGGAACTCGATCTTGCCGCCCTTGATGTCGGTGACCGCCTTCGCCACGTCCGGGGTGACGGTGCCGGTCTTCGGGTTCGGCATGAGGCCGCGGGGACCCAGCACGCGCCCGAGGCGGCCGACCTTGCCCATCATGTCGGGGCTGGCGACGACGGCGTCGAAGTCGAGGCGGCCCTTCTGGACCTCCTCGATGAGCTCGTCCGCGCCGACCACGTCGGCGCCGGCCGCGCGGGCGGCCTCGGCGCGGTCGCCGGTGGCGAAGACGAGGACGCGGGCCGTCTTGCCGGTGCCGTGCGGCAGGTTGACGGTGCCGCGGACCATCTGGTCGGCCTTGCGGGGGTCGACCCCGAGGCGCAGGGCGACCTCGACGGTGGCGTCGTACTTCGTCGTCGAGGTGTCCTTGGCGAGGCGGACGGCCTCGAGCGGGCTGTACAGCGCGTCGGCGTCGACCTTCTCCGCGGACGCGCGGTAGCTCTTGCTGCGCTTCACGTGCTCTCCCTGGTGGTGGGTGCGTGGTGCGGGCCAGCGCGCGGCCCTGCCACTGGTGGTGCGGGCGGTGGTGCCCTGCGGGGCCTCAGCCCTCGACGGTGATGCCCATCGACCGGGCGGTGCCGGCGATGATCTTCTCGGCGGCGTCGACGTCGTTGGCGTTGAGGTCCTGCATCTTCTGCTCGGCGATCGCGCGGACCTGGTCGCGGCTGAGCGTGGCGACCTTGGTCGTGTGCGGGGTGCCCGAGCCCTTGTCGACGCCCGCGGCCTTGAGGATGAGCCGCGCGGCCGGCGGGGTCTTGGTGACGAAGGTGAACGAGCGGTCCTCGAACACCGAGATCTCGACGGGGACGATGTCCCCGCGCTGGGCCTCGGTGGCCGCGTTGTACGCCTTGCAGAACTCCATGATGTTCACGCCGTGCTGGCCCAGCGCGGGGCCGACCGGCGGGGCCGGCGTCGCGGCGCCGGCCTTGATCTGCAGCTTGATGACCGCAGTGAGCTTCTTCTTCGGGGGCATCTCTCGGGTTCCTTCGACGGGAGCGGTGCGGGCACGGCCCGGGGGCCGCGCTGGTCCTCGCCTGCCGGGCGGCGGGCGGAGGGTCAGATCTTCTGCACCTGGTTGAACGACAGCTCGACCGGCGTCTCCCGGCCGAAGATCGACACGAGCACCTTGAGCTTCTGCGCGTCGGCGTTGATCTCGTTGATCGACGCGGGGAGCGTGGCGAAGGGGCCGTCCATGACGGTGACCGACTCGCCGACCTCGAAGTCGACGGCCTTGACCTCGACCTTCTCCGCCTTCTTCTCCTCCTCCTGCTCCGGCGCGAGGAACTTCATGACCTCGTCGATGGACAGGGGCGAGGGCCGGTGCGTGTGCCCCACGAACCCGGTGACGCCGGGGGTGTTGCGCACGGTCGACCAGGACTCGTCGGTGAGGTCCATGCGCACGAGCACGTAGCCCGGCAGCAGGTTCTGCTTCACCTTCTTGCGCTGGCCGTTCTTGATGACGGTCTCCTCGCGCTGGGGGACCTCCACCTGGTAGATGAAGTCCTCCATGTTGAGGCTCTGCGCGCGGGTCTCGAGGTTGCTCTTGACCTTGTTCTCGTAGCCCGCGTACGAGTGCACGACGTACCAGTCGCCGGGGGCCAGGCGCAGCTGCGTGGCCAGGTCCAGCGGCTCGGGCTCGGCCGCGGGGGCCGCGTCCGCGCCGGCGTCGGGCGCACCGGGTGCGTCGGCCGGGTCCTCGGGCAGCGCGTCCGGGACGGCGTCGCCCTCGACGTAGCCGCCGGTCTCGTCGTCGGTGCCGCCGAGCGCGTCGGTGCCCGAGGCCAGGTCGTCGCCCGGGTCGCCCGCCGTGGGGTCGGCGTGGCGGTGGGCGTCGCCGGTGGTGCCCTCGTCGACGGCGCCGGGCACGTCGCCGGGGAGCGCGGCGCCGTCGAGCTCGTCGACGGAGGCGGCGGCCTCGGCGTCGGCGACCTCGGCGTTCTCGCTGCGGAGCTCCTCGCGGTCGTACGGCGAGGTCGGGTCGGTCACGGTGGGGTACCTCCGGTGCTGCGGGTGCGGCGGGCGGGTGGCGCGGCGGTCGGGCGGTCGGCGGCCCGGCGGGCTAGCCGAACACCCAGAGGGACAGCCGGCCGAACCCGAGGTCGAGGACGGAGACGTACGCGATCACCACGAGCACGAAGACGATGACCACCGTCGTGTAGGTGATGAGCTCCTTGCGCGTCGGCCAGATGACCTTGCGCAGCTCCGCCACGACCTGCCGGTAGAACAGGGACAGGCGCGCCAGGGGGCCCGGGCGCGAGCCCGAGGACCCCGAGCCGCCGCCGTCGGGCAGCGCCGTCGCGCCCCGCACGTCCGTCACTGCGTCCCACCCGTCCGTCGCGGTGCCCGGGACGTCCGGGCCCGAGGTGCGTCGCAGGAGGCAGCCCCCGGTGGCGGGGGCGCCGTCGCAGGGCCGGAGGGACTCGAACCCCCAACCACCGGTTTTGGAGACCGGGACTCTACCAATTGAGCTACGACCCTTCGCTGCCCCCGCACCCTGCGGCCCCTGGCGGGGCACGCGGGCACGACGGCCACGACGCACCGAACGACGAGTGTACGCACCCGGGGCCCCCTGGTCGAACCGCCCCGGGGCGGGCGCTGGGAGGATGCTGCCATGACCGCCGCGAGCAGCAGCCCCGCCACCCCGAGCAGCACCCCCTCCCCCGCCGCCCGCCGGGTGTCCCGGCGCGTCGGCGCGATCAGCGAGTCGGCCACCCTCGCCGTCGACGCGCGGGCCAAGGCCCTCAAGGCCGCGGGCCGGCCCGTCATCGGCTTCGGCGCCGGCGAGCCGGACTTCCCCACGCCGGACTACGTCGTCGAGGCGGCGGTCCGGGCCGCCCGCGAGCCCCGCCACCACCGCTACAGCCCCGCCGCCGGGCTGCCCGAGCTGCGCGAGGCCGTGGCCGCCAAGACGCTGCGCGACTCCGGGTACGAGGTCGCGCCGTCGCAGGTGCTCGTCACCAACGGCGGCAAGCAGGCGATCTACGAGGCGTTCGCGACGCTGCTCGACCCGGGCGACGAGGTGCTCGTGCCCACGCCGTACTGGACGACGTACCCGGAGTCCATCCGCCTGGCCGGCGGCGTGCCGGTCGACGTCGTCGCCGACGAGACGAGCGGCTACCGCGTCACGGTGGAGCAGCTCGAGGCCGCGCGCACCCCCCGCACCAAGGTCCTGCTCTTCGTCTCCCCGTCGAACCCGACCGGGGCCGTGCACACCCCGGCCGAGGTCGAGGAGATCGGGCGCTGGGCGGCCGGGCACGGCCTCTGGGTGCTCACCGACGAGATCTACGAGCACCTGGTGTACGGCGACGCCGAGTTCGCCTCGATGCCGGCGCGGGTGCCCGAGCTCGCGGAGCGCTGCGTCGTCGTGAACGGCGTCGCGAAGACGTACGCGATGACCGGCTGGCGCGTGGGCTGGCTGCTCGGCCCGCAGGACGTGGTGAAGGCGGCGGCCAACCTGCAGTCGCACGCCACCTCCAACGTCGCCAACGTCGCGCAGGCGGCGGCGCTGGCCGCCGTGGGCGGCGACCTGTCGGCCGTCGCCGCGATGCGCGAGGCCTTCGACCGGCGCCGGCGCACCATCGTGCGCATGCTCGGCGAGATCGACGGCGTGGAGTGCCCGACCCCCGACGGCGCGTTCTACGCCTACCCCAGCGTCAAGGGCCTGCTGGGCCGGGAGCTGCGCGGGCGCACCCCGGCCACGAGTGCCGAGCTCGCCGCGCTCGTGCTCGACGAGGCCGAGGTCGCGGTCGTGCCGGGCGAGGCCTTCGGCACGCCCGGCTACCTGCGCCTGTCGTACGCCCTCGGCGACGACGACCTCGTCGAGGGCGTCACCCGCCTGCAGCGGCTGCTCGGCGAGGCCCGCTGAGCGGGGCGCGCGCCGCGGGGCGGGGCCGCGACCTCGCGGCCCTGCCCAAGGCGCACCTGCACCTGCACTTCACCGGCTCGATGCGCCACACCACGCTGGTCGAGCTCGCCGACCGGCACGGCGTGGCGCTGCCCGACGCCCTGCGCTCGGCCTGGCCCCCGCGGCTGTCCGCCGCCGACGAGCGGGGCTGGTTCCGCTTCCAGCGCCTCTACGACACGGCCCGCTCCGTGCTGCGGACGGAGGACGACGTGCGCCGGCTCGTGCGCGAGGCCGCCGAGGACGAGCGGGCCGAGGGCTCGGGCTGGCTCGAGCTGCAGGTCGACCCCAGCGGGTACGCCGCCCGCTTCGGCGGCATCACCGCCTTCACGGACCTGGTCCTCGACGCGGCGGCGCAGGCGTCGGCCGCCACCGGCGTCGGCACGGCGCTCGTCGTCGCGGCGAACCGGACGCGCCACCCGCTCGACGCCCGCACCCTCGCGCGCCTCGCGGCCCGGTACGCCGGGCGCGGCGTCGTCGGTTTCGGCCTGTCGAACGACGAGCGGCGCGGGCGCACCGAGGACTTCGCGCCGGCGTTCGCCATCGCGCGCCGGGCCGGGCTGCTCAGCGACCCGCACGGCGGCGAGCTCCTGGGCGCCGCCAGCGCCCGGGCGGTGCTGGAGCAGCTCGGCGCGCAGCGGCTCGGGCACGGGGTGCGGGCCGTCGAGGACCCCGCGCTGCTCGAGCGGATCGCCGCGCGGGGGGTCGTCCTGGAGGTCTGCCCCGCGTCCAACGTGGCCCTCGGCGTCTGGCCGACGCCCGCCGACGTGCCGCTGCGCACCCTGCGCCGGGCCGGCGTCGAGGTGGCGCTCGGGGCCGACGACCCGCTGCTCTTCGGCGCGCGCCTCGTCGACCAGTACGTCCTCGCCCGCGAGCACCACGGCCTCGACGACGCCGCGCTCGCCGACCTGGCCCGCAGCTCCGTCACCGGCTCGTGCGCCCCGTCGGACGTGCGGGAGCGGCTGCTCGCCGGCATCGACGCCTGGCTCGCGGCCCCCGCCCCGGCGCCCGGCCCGGAGCCCGCCCCGGAGCGCGGCCCGGCGCGCCGGGGCTAGAGCGTCGCGCCCACGAGCACCGGCTCGGGGACGAGGTCGACGCCGAAGCGGGCCCGCACGCCGTCGCGGACCTCGCGCGCCAGGCGCAGGACGTCGGCGCTGGTGGCGCCGCCGGGGTTGGTCAGCGCCAGCGTGTGGCGCGAGGACAGCCGGGCCGGGCCGGCGCCGTACCCCTTGGCGAACCCGGCCCGCTCGATGAGCCAGGCGGCGCTGGTCTTGGTGCGACCGTCGGCCTCGGGGTAGCGCGGGGCGTCCTCGGGCAGCCGGGCGGCCGCGGCGGCGTCGAGGACCGGGTTGGTGAAGAACGACCCGGCGCTCCACGAGTCGGGGTCGGCGTCGTCGTGGACCATGCCCTTGCCGCGGCGCAGCCCGAGCACCGCGCGGCGCACCTCCCCGAGGGGGGCCCGCCCGCCCTTGGCGACGCCGAGGGCGCGGGCGAGCTCGGCGTACGCCACCGGGGCGCCCAGGCTGCCGAGGCGCAGCTGGAAGGTCACGTCGAGGACGACCCAGCGCGGCGAGCCGCCGCGCAGCGCGTCCTTGAGCAGTGAGCTGCGGTAGCCGAAGCCGCACTCGGCGGCGGTGAGGGTGCGCAGGGCGCCGGCGTCGCGGTCGTACGTGCGGACCCGCGCGACGGTCTGGGAGACGTCCTGGCCGTAGGCGCCGACGTTCTGCACCGGGGTGGCGCCGGTGAGGCCGGGGATGCCGGAGAGCGCCTCGACGCCCACCCAGCCCTCCTCGACGGCGCGGGCGACGAGGTCGTCCCAGGGCTCGCCCGCGGCCACGGTCACCGTCGCCCCCGAGCAGCCGTCGACGCACGGCGCGACGCCGCGGGTGGCGACCCGCACGACCGTGCCGTCGAAGCCCTCGTCGGGCACCACGACGTTGCTGCCGCCGCCGAGCAGGAGCAGCGGCTCGCCGGCCGCGTCGAGGTCGCGCACGACGCCGACGAGCTCGTCCTCGGTCTCCGCGGTGACGAGGCGGCGGGCGGGCCCCCCGACGCGCAGCGTGGTGAGGGTGGCGAGGGGGACCGCGGACTCGTCGAGCACGAGGGTCGAGCCTAGGCGACGCCGCCCGGGCTCCCCTGCACGCCGCCCTCCGCCGAGGGCGCGGGCGCCAGGCGCACGACGGCCCGGGCGGCGCCGAGCACCTTGGCGCCGGCGCTGGTGACGGTGAGGTCGACGCGCACGGTGCCGTCGTCGTGGACCTGCGCGACGACGCCGGTGACCTCGACGTCGGCGCCGCCGTCGTGGGCGACGGCGACCGGGCGGGTGAAGCGCGTGCGGTAGTCGACGACGGCGCCGGGGTCCCCGGCCCAGGAGGTGACGGCCCGCACGGCCAGGCCCATGGTGAGCATCCCGTGGGCGATGACGTCGGGCAGGCCCACCGAGCGGGCGAAGTGCTCGTCCCAGTGGATGGGGTTCAGGTCCCCCGAGGCGCCGGCGTACTGCACGAGGTCGGCGCGCGAGAGGTGGACCGACAGCGGCGGCAGGGCGTCGCCCACGGCGACCTGCCCCACGGCGGGGCGGCTCACCCCTCGCCCCGGACGAGCAGGGTCGAGGTCGCGGTGCACACGGCCTCGCCGTCCTCCGTCGTGATCTCGCCGCGGGTGGTGACGAGGTCGTGCCCGCCGGCGCTGCGCACGCCGTCGACGGTCACCGTCACGACGAGCCGGTCCCCCGCGGTGATCGGCCGGGCGTGGGAGAAGCGCTGCTCGGCGTGCACGACGCGGCTGAAGTCGACGCCCACCGCGGGGTCGCGCACGACCTGCGCGTCGGCGCCCATCGACAGCACGACCGCGAAGGTCGGCGGGGCGATGACGTCGCGGTGCCCGAGCGCGCGGGCCGCGGCCGGGTCGCGGTACGCCGGGTGGGGGTCGCCGACCGCGTCGGCGAACTCGCGCAGCTTCTCGCGGCCCACCTCGTACACGGGGGTCGGGGGGTAGGTGCGCCCGACGACGGACGGGTCGACGCCCACGTCAGCGCCTCCTCGGCTCGGGGGACTGCAGCGGTGCCGGCACGGGCCCTAGCGTGCCAGAGGCCGCCCCCCGTGCGGGGAGCGGCCTCTCGTGGCTGCGGGGCGCTGCGCTCAGCGCGTCTCGCGGTGCTCGCGGTGGCAGCGGCAGCGCGGGCAGAACTTGTTGAGCGAGATCCGGTCGGGGTCGTTGCGCCGGTTCTTGCGCGTGATGTAGTTCCGCTCCTTGCACTCCGTGCAGGCCATGGTGATCTTGGGGCGGACGTCGGTCTTGGCAGCCACGGGAGTGCCTCTACTTCCAACGGGTCGGACGGATCAGCGTCCCAGGGTAGCCGACGCCTGCCGGGTGGCAGGGGCGTCGGCCCCGGGGGGTGTGGTAGCGGTGGCCGGACTTGAACCGGCGACACAGCGATTATGAGCCGCTTGCTCTACCGACTGAGCTACACCGCTGCGGGCGGGCCGCCTGCGGCGGTCCCACCAGAGCCCCAATACGGAATCGAACCGTAGACCTTCTCCTTACCATGGAGACGCTCTGCCGACTGAGCTATTGGGGCGAGCGGGAACGAGGATACACGCTCCTCGGGGGTGCTCCGCGCGGGGTGCCCGGGACCGGGGTCGCCCGGCGGTTCAGCCGCTCACCACGCGCAGGGGGCGGTCCGGCCCGCTGCCGGGTCGCCCGGCCACGGTGCGCCGCTCGAGCCAGCGGTCGAGGTCGACCTTGGCCAGCGGCCGGCTCAGCAGGTAGCCCTGGATGACGCCGCAGCCGAGCCGGGTCAGCTCCAGGCGCGTCTCCTCGGACTCCACGCCCTCGGCCACGACGGTGAGCCCCAGCGGCTCGGACAGGTCGATGACGGCCCGCACGATGGCCAGGTCCTCCGGCGAGTGGACCATGGTCGAGACGAAGGACCGGTCGATCTTGACCTCGGTCACGGGCAGGCGCCGCAGGTACGTCAGCGAGCTGTGCCCGATGCCGAAGTCGTCGACCGACAGGCGCACCCCCATGTCGCGCAGCCGCTCCAGCACCGGCACCGCGCGCTCGGGGTCGCTCATGACGCTGGACTCGGTGATCTCCAGGGTGAGCCGCTCCGCGGGGACGCCGCTGGCGGCGAGCGCGTGCCCGACCTCCTCGACGAAGCCCGGGTCGAGCAGGCTGCGCACGGAGATGTTCACGGACATCCCGAAGTGGTGGCCGCGGCGCCCCCAGTCGCGCAGGTCGGCCAGGGCGGTCTGCAGGACGAACTGGGTTAGGGGGCCGATGACGCCGGTGTGCTCGGCGACGGGGATGAACTCGTCGGGCGGGACGATGCCGTGCTCGGGGTGCTGCCAGCGCACGAGGGCCTCGAGGCCGCTGAGCTCGCTGCCGGCGAGGCGCACCTGCGGCTGGTAGTGGACCCTCAGGTCCCCCGCCTCGACGGCCCGGCGCAGCTCGGTGACCAGGCGCAGCCGGCGCGGGCTCGAGGCCTCCATCACCGGCAGGTAGGCCAGCACCCCGCGGCTGGTGCGCTTCGCGGCGTACATCGCCGCGTCGGCGCGCTGCAGCAGGGTCGTCGCGTCGTCGCCGTGGTCGGGGTGCACGGCGATGCCGACGACCGCGCCGACCTCCACCTCCACGCCGGCGATGCGCACGGGCGTGCCGAGCTGGGCCTGCATGCGCGCCGCCGCCGCCTGGGCCGCCTCGAGGTCCGGGACGCCGGTGAAGAGCCCGATCTCGTCGGAGGAGAGCCGGGCCACGGCCTCGGGGTCGGGCGCGGACTCGCGGACCCGGTGCGCGACCTCGACGAGCAGCGCGTCGCCGGCGGCGCGGCCGAGCGTGTCGTTGACGTCCTTGAAGGCCTGCAGGTCCAGGACGAGGACCGCGAGCAGCTCGTCGCGGCCGACCCCCTGCAGGGCGGCGTCGAGCCGCTCCACGAAGGCCCGGCGGTTGGGCAGCCCGGTCAGGGGGTCGTGGTACGCCTCGTGGCGCAGCCGCCCGACGAGGCGGGTGTTCTCCTGCGCCACGCCGAGGTGGACCGCGAGCGTCTCGAGCAGGGCCCGGTCGCCCTCGACGAAGTGGAACCGCTCGCCCTGGCGGTCGAGGACCTCGAGGCTGCCGACCACCTCGCCCTGCACGCGCAGCGGCACGGCGAGCACCTCGCGCACCCGCCGGGCGGCGAGCGCGGCGCGCAGGGCCGCGGACGGGCTGCGGGTGTCGGTGAGGACGGACTGGCCCTCCATGACGAGGCGGCGGACCTCGTCCTTGCCGCCGGTGCCGTGCTGGGGCGCGCGGTCGGCCGCGGTCACCACGAGCAGCCCGCCGTCGGCGATCCAGAGCTGGCAGACCTCGGCGCGCAGCAGGTGGCGGACCCGCTCGAGCAGCGCGGGGTCGAGCACGCCCTGCTGGGCGAAGGTCGTGCTGACCTCGCGGGTGAGCTGGTAGAGCTCGGCCAGGTCCTTGTGCTCCTGCAGGCGCCGGCCGTAGGAGCGGTAGGCCACGACGAGCACCCCGACGACGAGGACGAGCCCGACGGTCGACCAGGGCGAGGCGCTGATGAGCAGCACCACCAGCAGCCCGAGGGTGCCGGAGAAGAGCCCCGTGACGAGGGCGGGGACGGACGCCTGCACCACCTGGCGCAGCGCCAGGGGCGGCTGCACGAGGCGCACGACGAGGCTCACGACCGCGAAGGCGCCGAGCACCACGACGACGAGGGCGAGGTAGGCGGCGCCCCAGAGGCGCTCCGCCTCCCCCCACTCCGCGCGGGCCGGCAGCGAGCCCGCGACCGCGTTGAAGATCACGACGCCGACCGACACCTCGGCGGCGAGCAGGGCCGCGTTGAGCAGCGCCTTGTCGACGCTCCCGCGCCGCACGAGCGCCAGGCCGGCCATGGCGAGGACCCCGGCGACGAGCAGGACCCACGGCGGGACGAGGAAAAAGCCGACGACCAGGACGAGCTCGGTGAGCGGGAAGGCGAAGGAGTGCCGGCGCACCTCGACGTGCAGCTGCTCCGCCTCGGCCGCGACGAAGCCGGCCAGGACGAGCAGCCCGAGGACGAGGTGCTCCTCGTGCCAGGGGGTGCCGGTGCGCACGACCGCCGGCAGCAGCGCGACGACGAGCAGGATGAGCCCCAGCGTGACGGCGCGCGAGGGCGCCAGGGAGGGCGCTCCGCCCTCAGCCGCGGGCCGGGGCACCGTCCACCGTCCTCGGGCGCGGGGGGCCGCTCAGCCCCAGCGGGTGCCGCGGTCCGCGGAGCCCCAGCGGGTGCCGGCCTCGACGGTCACCGTCGCGCCGTCGGACGACGACGTGACGACGGGGGCCGTCGCCAGGACGGCGAGCGGGGCCAGGACGGCGGCGGCGACGACGGCGGCGATGCGCTTCACGGTGACTCCTCGGGCAGGACAGCGGGTCGGTTGCGTACACCAGCACCTCGACCTCCCCCCGACCGGCCTGGAGCCGCTCGCTGCACGTGCACACGTTCGGCGTACGCATCGTGGCAGCAGGAGGGCGGGCAGCACCAGCGGGAGCGGCCGTCCGGGATCCTCCCAACGGACCGGTCCCCGGCGCGCGCCCAGGGGATGGTCATCACCCCGGCAGCCTAGTCATGTGACGGAGCGTGATTTGTGAACGCCATCACAGCGGGTCGGGGCCCGGTACGCAGCAGGGGCGCGGCCCGCTCTCGCGGACCGCGCCCCTGGTGGCGTGGCAGGTGTTGGATTCGAACCAACGTAGGCTGAGCCGACGGATTTACAGTCCGCTCCCTTTGGCCACTCGGGCAACCTGCCGTGGCGCTAGGGAGGATAGCGCAGCCCGGGCCGCCCGCCCGACACCCCCCGACCGCGCCAGCCCCGCCGACCACCGCGACCCCCTGGAGGGAACCCCGTGCCGGACGCCTCGTTCGACGTCGTCTCGAAGGTCGACCGCCAGGAGGTCGACAACGCGCTGAACCAGACCGCGAAGGAGGTCTCGCAGCGGTACGACTTCCGCGGCACCGGCGCGAGCATCCGCTGGTCCGGCGAGCGGGTCGAGATGAGCGCGGGCTCCGAGGACCGCGTCAAGGCGGTGCTCGACGTGTTCCAGGAGAAGCTCGTCAAGCGGGGCGTCTCGCTCAAGGCGCTGGACGCCGGCGAGCCGCAGCCCTCCGGCAAGGAGGTGCGGATCTCCGCCGGCATCAAGCAGGGCATCGGCCAGGACGACGCCAAGAAGATCGCCAAGACGATCCGCGACGAGGGGCCCAAGGGCGTCAAGGCGCAGGTGCAGGGCGAGGAGCTGCGGGTCACGAGCAAGAGCCGCGACGACCTGCAGGCCGTCATCGCGCTGCTCAAGGGCAAGGACCTCGACATCGCCCTGCAGTTCGTCAACTTCCGCTGAGGTCGGCCCGGCGGCGGCCGGCCGGCCGCCACCGGGCCCGCTGCGGCGGCTCAGAGGCGCTGGACGCGGGCCACCCGCTCGGCCACGGGCGGGTGCGTCGAGAGCCACGCCGCGGGCCCGCGCCGGGGCAGCGGGTCGGTGACCATGAGCACGGCGGTGCTGCGCACGCCGGCCCCGCGCGGCAGCGGCAGCGCCCTGGCCCCCACCTCGAGCACCCGCAGCGCCGACACCAGCGCCGCGGCGTCGCCGGTGGCGGCCACCGCGGCGGCGTCGGCGGCGTGCTCGCGCTCGCGCCGCAGCCCCAGGTGCAGCAGCAGCGCCGCCATCGGCGTCAGGAGCAGGAGCAGCAGGGCCACCGGGCCGCCGCCCTCCTCGTCCTCGTCGGCGCCGGGCAGCAGCCACCCCAGCGCCGCGGTCGCGAGGACGGCGCTGGACAGCGCGGCCGCCACCCCGCCGAGGAGCGTGTCGCGGGCCCGTACGTGGGCCAGCTCGTGGGCGAGCACGGCCCGCAGCTGGCGCTCGTCGAGCACGGCCAGCAGCCCCCGCGTCACGCAGACCGAGGCGGTGCGGGGGCAGCGGCCGACGGCGAAGGCCGTCGGGGCGGCCACCGGGGAGACCCACAGGCGCGGCACCGGCTGGCGGGCGTCGCGGCACAGCTCGCGCACGAGCCGGTGCAGCAGCGGGTGCTCGGCCTCGCCCACCGGCCGGGCCCGCATCGACCGGAGCGCACGGGCGTCACCGCGCCACCAGGCCCAGGCGGCGGTCGCCACGACCAGCCCGGCCGCGGCGACGGCCAGCGCGGCGCTCACCGTGGAGCAGGTGCCGAGCGCGAGCCCCGCGACGAGGCCCACCAGGGCCGCGGCGCGCAGGCCGTTGTGGCGCTCGTGCACGCCGTCCTCCCGCTCCCGCCGGCGCCCGCTCCTGCGGGCCGTGACGGGGGCTGAACGCACCGGGACCGCCCCCGCGTTCCCGCCGGCGGGGCGTCAGGGCGCGGCGACCGCGCCGACGGCGTCGAGCACCGGGCCGGGGACGAACCCGAGCACGAGCACGGCCGCCAGCGCGGCGCCCAGCGCGACCGCGTGCGCGCGGGGCAGCGGGCGCGGGCGCGCCGGCGACGGTCCGTCGGGGCGGGCGACGAGCCGCGCGCCCCAGGCCAGGTAGTACGCCAGCCCGACGACCACGTTGACCGCCACGGCGGCGGCGAGCCACGGCGCGCCGGCGGCCACCGGCGCCTCGAGGACGACGAGCTTGGCGAAGAGGCCGAGCAGCCCCGGGGGCAGCCCCGCGAGGCTCACCAGGGCCAGGGCGAGGGCGCCGGCGACGAGGGGGCGGCGCGACCAGAGGCCCCGGTACGACGCCACCCACTGCCCTGGCGCGTCGGGCCCGGCCGCGACGACCGCGGCGAGCGCGAGCAGGTTCATCACCGCGTACGCGAGGGCGTAGGCCGCGCTGGCCGCGACGGCCCGCCCGAGGTCGTCCGCCGCGGTGCCGAGGGGCAGCAGGACGTACCCGGACTGGGCGACGGAGGACCACGCGAGCAGGCGGACCGCGTGCCGCTGGCGCAGCGCCACGAGGTTGCCGACGCTCATGGTCAGCACGGCGAGGACGGCGAGGGCGGGGGCCCAGCGGTCGGCGTACGCGGGGAAGCCGACGGACAGCACGACGAGCAGGCCGACGAAGCCGGCGAGCTTGGACACGACCGACAGGAACGCGGTGACCGGGAGGGGGGCGCCGACGTACGTGTCGGGCGCCCACCAGTGGAACGGCACGGCGGCGACCTTGAAGGCGAGCCCGGCGAGGGTGAGCAGCACGCCCAGCTGCGCCGGGCCCGCGGCCGTCGCCGGGTCGGCGAGGGCGGCGGCCACGCGGTCGAGGAGGACCTGGCCCGTGGCGCCGTACACGAGGGCGACGCCGTAGAGCATCGTCGCGACCGACACGACGGAGACGAGGAAGAGCTTGAGCGCGGCCTCGCTGGAGCGCCCGTCGTGCCGGCGCAGGGCGACGAGGGCGTACGTCGGCAGGGTGACGACCTCGAGGGCGACGACGAGGGTCATGAGGTCGCGCGCGGCCGCGAGGACGAGCGCCCCGCTCACCGACGACAGCAGCAGGAACCAGTGCTCGCCCGCCGGCAGCCGCTCGGCCGGGACGACGGGCAGCGCGAGGAGCACGACGACCGCCGCGGCGGCCACCGTCACGGCCTGGAACGGCAGGGTGAGCGCGTCGACGACGTAGCTGCAGGACTGCGCCGGCGGGCCGGGCAGGCAGAACGTGCCCCGCCGCTCCCCCGCCAGCGGCACGAGCAGCGCCCCGGCGACCGCCAGGCCCGCCAGCGCGAGCCAGCCGAGCGCGCCGCGGCGGGCCGGGCCGAGGAGCAGGTCGGCGACGAGGACGACGACGGCGGCGACGGCCGCGGCCAGGGGGGCGCCGACGAGGGCCCAGTCGACGCTCTGCGCGGTCTGCGGCAGCACTCAGCCACCGCCCAGCAGCGCGCGCACCGGCTCCGCCGTGACGTCGAGCAGGAGCGCCGGCCAGAGGCCGAGCAGCAGCGTCGCCGCGACGAGCGGCGCCCAGAGCGCCACCTCGGCGGGCCCCGCGTCGAGCACCGGCCGCTCGGCCCGGGCCGCCGCACCCCGCCCCTGCGCCACGCGGCGGACCATGCGCAGCAGGTACGCGGCCGCGAGCACCGTCCCGAGCCCGGCCAGGGCCATGAGCACGAGGTAGAGGCCGCGGTCGAGGCCCTCGGCCGGGCGGTAGGCGCCGAGCATGGCGAGCATCTCGCCCCAGAACCCGGCCAGGCCCGGGAGCCCGAGGCTCGCGACGGCGGCGAGGGCCAGCACGCCGCCGAGGCGGGGGGCGCGGGCGTAGAGGCCGCCGCCGAGCTCGTCCATGTCGGTGGTGCCGTGCCGCTCCTTCACCGCGCCGGCGAGGAGGAACAGCAGGCCGGTGATGAGCCCGTGCGCGACGTTGGCGAACAGGGCCCCGTTGACCCCGGCCTCGGTGAGGGTGGCGATGCCGAGCAGGACGAAGCCCATGTGGCTGACGCTGGAGTACGCGACGAGCCGCTTGAGGTCGCGCTGGGCCAGGCACGCCAGCGCGCCCCAGAGGATCCCGACGACGGCCAGGGCGGCGAGGTACGGCGCGAGGACCCGCGCGCCCTCCGGCAGGACGGGCAGGGCGGTGCGGACCAGGCCGTAGGTGCCGAGCTTGAGCAGGACCCCGGCGAGCAGCACGGAGCCGACGGTGGGCGCGGCGGTGTGCGCGGCCGGGAGCCAGGTGTGCAGCGGCCACATCGGCGCCTTGACGGCCAGCCCCAGGCCGACGAGCAGGAACGCGACCACCTGCACCGTCGTCGACATGCCCGCGCCGCCGCGCTCGGCGAGGGCCTGCAGGTCGCTGGTGCCGGTGCGCGCCCGAACGAGGAGGAAGCCGGCGAGCATGACGACGCTGCCGAGCAGCGTGTAGAGGACGAACACCTGCGCCGCCGGGCGCGCGCTGCCCCGCCCGTCCCCGCCCCACACCGCGATGACGAAGTACATCGGGATCAGCACCGTCTCGAAGGCGACGAAGAACAGCAGCAGGTCCTGGGCGAGGAAGGTCGCGAGGACGCCCGCCTCGAGGAGCAGCAGGAGGCCGACGAGCGCGCCGGGCCGGCCCGGCGCGGGCAGCCCGCGCACGAGGTGCTGCAGGCACAGCAGGACGAGCGCGCCGGTGAGCAGCAGGAGGGGCCACGAGACGCCGTCGACGCCCAGGTGCAGGCGCAGCCCGAGCGCGGGCACCCACGGCACGTCCACGTCGGGGGCGTCGCGGGCGAGGACCGCGAGCACGAGGACCGCGGCGGCCACGCCGCGCCCGAGGCCGAGCGCGGCCGCGTCGCGGCGGGCCGCGGGCAGCAGCAGGAGCACGACGGCGCCGGCCAGCGGCAGCGCGGGGAGCAGCGCGAGCACGCCGCTCACCGCCCGCCCCCGAGGCCCACGGCCCCGGCGACGGCGAGCACGACGACCCCGGCGAGGAGCCCGGTGAGGTAGCCCTGGACGCTCCCCCGCTGCGTCAGCCGCAGCGCCGCGCCCAGCAGCTGGGCGCCGCGGCCGCTGCCGCGCACGTACGCGTCGACGACGTCGCGGTCGCCGGCCACGGCGAGCCGGGCGAGCGCGCCGCTCGGGCGGACGAGGACGCGGTCGTAGAGGGCGTCGAGGCCGTACGCCCCCTCGAGCACCGGCCGGGCGCGCCCGAGCGCCGCCGCCGGGTCGCCCGCCGGGTCGCGCCGGTGCAGCGCCAGGACCGCACCGGCGCCCGCGAGCAGCAGGAGCACCGACAGGGCGCTGGTGAGCAGCGACGGGGCGAGGGACCCGCCGTACGCGATCTCGAGGGACGACGCAGGGGCGGGCTCGGAGGAGGCTCCCAGGACGACGCGGCCGGGGAGCTCCTCGAGCGCCTCGTCGAGCCAGCCGGGCACCGCCAGCAGCCCGAGCAGGGCCGTCGGGACCGCGAGGGCGACGAGCGGCCACCGCAGGACCGCCGGCGCCTCGTGCGCCTCGGCGGCGCCGCGCCGCTCGCCGGCGAAGGCGAGCAGCCAGAGCCGGGCGCAGTACGCCGCGGTGAGCGCGACGGTGAGCAGCCCCGCGACGAGGACGAGCCAGCCGGTCCAGGCGGCGGGGCCGCCGGCGTGCGGGTGCAGGGCGACCTCCTCGGCGGCGGTGAGCACGGCGTCCTTGGACCAGAAGCCGGACAGCGGCGGCACGCCGACGAGCGCGAGCAGGCCCGCCGCGGTGGTGGCGGCGGTGACCGGCATCGCGCGGCGCAGGCCGCCCATGTCGCGCAGCAGCGAGGTGCCCAGGGCGTGCATGACCGCGCCGGCGGCCAGGAACAGCAGGGCCTTGAAGGCCGCGTGCGCGAGCAGGTGGAAGACGGCGGCGACCGGCGCGGCGACCGCGAGCCCGCCGAACATGACCGCGAGCTGCGACACCGTGGACCAGGCCAGCACCCGCTTGAGGTCCGGCTGGGCGAGCGCGGCGAGGGCGGCGCCCACCATCGTGACGGCGGCCACCACGGCGAGCACCGCCAGCACCGCCGTGTCCTGCGCGAACAGCGGCCACAGCCGCGCGACGAGGTAGACGCCGGCGGCGACCATCGTCGCGGCGTGGATGAGCGCCGACACCGGCGTGGGGCCGGCCATGGCGTCGGGCAGCCAGACGTGCAGCGGGAACTGGGCGCTCTTGCCGAGGGCGCCGACCAGCACGAGCAGCAGCACCACGGTCGACGGGTCCTGCAGCAGCACGTCGCCGAGCCGCGACGACCAGCCCTCCTCGCCCAGGGACAGCCCGAAGACGCCGAAGAGCAGGCAGACGTCGCCGACCCGGGTCACGAGGAACGCCTTCACCGCGGCGGCGCGCGCCGCGGGCTCCTCCCAGTGGTGGCCCACGAGGAAGTAGCTGCAGGCGCCCATGACCTCCCACCCCACGAAGAGCACGAGCAGGTCGCCGGCGAGGACGACGAGCAGCATCGCGGCGGTGAACAGGGAGACCAGGGCGGCGTACGAGGAGGTGCGCGGGTCACCGCGCAGGTAGCCGGCCGAGTAGACCTGCACGAGGAGCGCGACGACCGTGACGGCGACGGCGACGACGACGGCCAGGGGGTCGGCCGTCAGCGCCGGCCGCAGGTCAGGCACGGCGCCGTCGCTCCCGGTGACCCAGTTCGGCCCGGCCGGGCCGTCGAGGAGGGGTGGCAGGTCGATGCGCCCGCGCAGCACGTCGACGGCCAGCACGACCGCGAGGACCGCCGACAGCCCGGCGCCGCCGACGGCCACCGGGACGACGAGCCGCGGCCGGGCCCGCCCGACCGCGAGGCCGAGGCACGCGGCGAGCGCCGGCACCGCGACGAGCGCCGTCGCGAGCCCGGTCACCGGGGGGCCTCGTCGGGCGCGGTCGGCTCCGTCGCGTCCCACTGCCGCTCGCCGAGCGCCCGCAGCTCGTCGACCTGGGACGTGGCCCGGTTGCGGTAGACGAGCAGGACGATCGCCAGGCCCACCCCGACCTCGGCCGCGGCGAGGGTGATGACGAACAGCGTCATCACCTGCCCGGCGTGCAGCGCGTCGGACCAGTAGGCGTCGAAGGCGACGAGGTCGAGCAGCACCGCGGCGAGCATGAGCTCGACCGAGGCGAGGACGAGCACGGCGTTGCGGCGGGCCAGGACGCCGGACACCCCCACGGCGAACAGCAGCGCGGACAGGACCGCCGGGTAGGCCAGGTGCACTCAGCGCCCCCCGTCCGGGGGGCGCGTGCCGCCGCTCGCCGCCGCCCCGTCGCCGGTCCCGCCGCCGGTCCCGCCGCCCGCCTCGTCGCCGATCTCGCGCCGCGACAGGACGATCGCGCCGATGAGCGCGGCGAGCAGCAGGACCGAGAGCACCTCGAAGGGCAGCACCCAGGCCCGGAAGACCGCGGCGCCGGTCGCCTCGGCGGTGCCGACCTCGCCCGGCAGCTCCACCCACGCGGTGCGCCAGGCGCCGACGACGACGGTGACGAGCACCCCGGCGACGGCGAGCGCGACGACGGCGGCCACCGCGCGCTGCGCGGGCGGGGCGTCGAGGTCGTCCGAGCGCCCGATCGGCGCGCGGGTCAGCATGAGGCCGAAGAGGAGCAGGACGACCACGGCGCCGACGTACACGAGCACCTGCACCCACGCGACGAACTCGGCGGACAGCAGGAGGAAGCAGCCGGCCAGGGCGCCGAGGGCGAGCACGAGCCACAGGGCGGCGTGCACGAGCTGGCGCGTGGTGACGACGAGCACCGCCGCGCCCAGGGCGACCACCCCGAGGAGCAGGAAGAGCAGCTCCAGGCCCGTCGGGTCGAGGTACGAGCGGTCGGTCACCGCCGCGGCCGCGCTCACGCGGGGTCCGCCGGCGGCGGCGGCGCGGGCAGGGCGCGGCGGGCGGTCGCGACCTCCTTGGGCTCCTCCGCCGCGGGGTCGAGCGGCGCCGGCGGCGGCACCGTGCGCATCCACTCCGCGAGCCGGTCCTTCTCGTGGAGCAGGTCGCGGATGTCGAGCTCGGAGTACTCGAACTCCGGGGACCAGAAGAGCGCCTCGAACGGGCAGACCTCGATGCAGATCCCGCAGTACATGCACAGCGAGAAGTCGATGGCGAAGCGGTCGAGGACGTTGCGGGTGCGCTCGCGGCCGCCGCCCTCCGCGGGCAGGACCTCCTTGTGCGAGTCGATGTAGATGCACCAGTCGGGGCACTCGCGCGCGCAGAGCATGCAGGAGGTGCAGTTCTCCTCGAGCAGGCCGATGACCCCCCGGCTGCGGGGCGGCAGCTCCGGGGCGACCTCGGGGTACTGCGCCGTGACCGCCCGCTGGGTCAGGTGGCGGAACGTCGTCGCGAGGCCCTTGGCGAGCCCCCCGCCCGCGCCCTGCCCGCCGTCCGTCGCTGCCACCGCGCCACCACCGTCCTCGAGGTGGCCCACAGGCTAGCCAGCGGGCGCCGCGTCCCCGAGGTGCCCCGCCGCGCCGGCGCGGGCCACCCGCTCGAGACGGGCCGTCACCGCCTCCGCGTCGGCCCACTGGTCCTCGACGAGCACCTCCACCGCGCCGTCGCCGAGCACGGCCACGAGGTCGCCGGCCCGCACGGCGCCGCGCAGCCGGGCGGCCAGGGCCTCGGGGTCGGCGCCGCCGTCGAGCCGCACGGCGACGACCCGGGCGCCGGTGCGCCGGGCCCGCTCGCGGCGGGCGAGGGCGTGCGCGGCGTAGCGCTCGGCGTCGAGGACGCGCTCGGGCGTGCGCGGGCTGGGCAGCAGCGCGGCCACCACGGCGTCGAGCCGGTCGGACCAGCGCCGTCGGGGCGGGTGGGGCAGGTCGTGCACGGCCGGGATCCTGCCCCACGGGACCCCCGTCCCGCAGCCCGGACGGGCGTGCTAGCCCCGCTCAGCCCAGCGTGACCCTCACCACGCCGGTCAGCGCGAGCTGGGCGAGCGCCACCGGCACGAGCACCTGCCAGGCCAGCCGCTGGAGCTGGTCGGCCCGCAGGCGCGGCACGCTGACGCGCACCCAGATGACGAGGACGGCGAGCAGGAGCGTCTTCACCAGCGTCCAGAGCCACCCGAGCCCGTCGGGCAGGGGCCCGGCCCAGCCGCCGAGGAACAGCACCGTGGTGAGGGCGCAGAGGACGACGATGCCGGCGTACTCGGCGAGCAGGAAGAAGGCGAAGCGCAGGCCGGTGTACTCGGTGTAGGCGCCGAGGACGATCTCGGAGTCGGCGACCGGCATGTCGAACGGGGGGCGGTGCAGCTCGGCGAGGCCGGCGACGAAGAACACCACCGCCCCCGGCAGCTGCCACAGCAGCCACCACGGCTCCCACGCCTCGACGATGCCGCTGAGCGACAGGGTCCCCGCGGCCATCGCGACCGAGGCGGCGGACAGGACGAAGGGCAGCTCGTACGCCATGAGCTGGGCGGCGGTCCGCACCCCGCCGAGCAGGCTGTACTTGTTGGCGCTCGCCCAGCCGCCCATGAGGGCGCCGAGCACCCCGACGCCCATGACCGCGAGCACGAAGAACAGCCCCGCGTCGAGGTCCTGGCCCACCAGCCCCGGGCCGAGCGGGATCGCGACGAGCACCACGAGGTAGGGCACCAGGGCGACGCCCGGCGCGAGCTGGAAGACCGCCCGGTCCGCGCCCGCGGGGACCACGTCCTCCTTCTGCGCGAACTTCACCCCGTCCGCCACGAGCTGGGCCCAGCCGTGGAAGCCGCCGGCGTACATCGGCCCGAGCCGGCCCTGCATGTGCGCCATGACCTTGTGCTCGGCCTGGCCCACGAGCAGCGGCAGGGTGAGGAAGGCGCCGAGCACGAGGACGAGGCGCAGCAGGACCTCGAGGGCCTCAGCCATGCGGCTGCCCCGGCCCGTCGCCCGCGCCGAGGGCGGGGTCGCTGGGCGGCCGGGGGCCCCACGACGGGTCGGGGACGCCGGGCGGCAGGGTGCGCCGGCGCCGGGAGGCGCCCCCGCGCCCCGGCCCGGGCGCGCCGGACGCGGCCACGTCGGCGTCGGACTCGCCGGGCTCCTTGGCGCCGGGCCACGCCTTGGCCGCCCGGCTGGCCAGCACGAACTCCTTGCGCAGCGGGTGCCCCTCGAAGCCGTCGGGCAGCAGCAGCGGCCCGGGCGAGGGGTGGCCGTCGAACGCGATGCCGAACATCTCCGCCGTCTCGCGCTCGTGCCACCCGGCGCCGCGGAAGAGGTGCGTCACCGTGGGCAGGCGCGCGGCGTCGCGCGGCACGCGGGTGCGCAGCAGCACCCGGCGCAGGCCCCCGCCCCCGTCGCCGCAGCCGGAGACGTCCCAGAGGCAGGCGACGACCGCGAAGCCCTCCTCCAGCTCGTCGGCGGCCGAGAGCCAGTCGAGGTACGTGCAGCCGAGCTCGTCGCGCGCCCAGGCCAGCAGGTCGGTCCAGGAGCCCGGGTCGACGTGGACGAGCTCGTCGCCGTACGACTCCTCGACCTGCGCCTGCGGGAAGCGCACGAGGACCCGCTCGGCCAGCCGCTCCGGGCCCACCTCAGGGGCCCTCGGGCGGCGGGACGAGCCCGCGGGTCACCGCGCGGGCGTCGGCCCGGGGGTAGCGCTGCGCCAGCGACTCCCCGCCGATCTTCTCCTGGAGCTTGAGGATGCCCTGCAGCAGCGCCTCGGGCCGGGGCGGGCAGCCGGGCACGTAGACGTCCACCGGCACGATCTGGTCGACGCCCTTGGTCACGCTGTACGAGTCCCAGTACGGCCCGCCGCTGTTCGAGCAGGCGCCGAAGGAGATGACGTACTTGGGTTCGGGCATCTGCTCGTAGAGCCGCCGCACCGCCGGCGCCATCTTGTCCGTCACCGTGCCCGAGACGACCATGAGGTCGGCCTGGCGGGGGCTGGGCGCGAAGGGGATGACCCCGAGGCGCATGAAGTCGTGCCGGCTCATCGAGGCGGCGATGAACTCGATCGCGCAGCAGGCCAGGCCGAAGTTGAAGACCCACAGGCTGTAGCGCCGACCCCAGTTGAGCACCACCCGCAGCGGCTCGGGCGCCAGGCGCTGCAGCGGCCCGACGCTGCCGGTGTCGCGCACCTGCGGCAGGGGCAGGTCGGTCAGTCCCACGTCAGGACCCCCCGCCGCCACGCGTAGAGCAGGCCCACCGCGAGGAACCCGAGGAAGACGAACATCTCCACGAGGGTCACCGCGCCGAAGCCGGGGCCGGCGAAGACCGTGGCCCAGGGGAAGAGGTAGACCGCGTCGACGGCGAAGACCACGTAGAGGTACGCGTACACGTAGTAGCGGACGTGGGTCTGCGCCCAGCCCTCGCCGACGGGGTCGACCCCGCACTCGTACGCGAGGACCTTCTCGGCGCTCGCCACGCGGGGCGAGAGCAGCCGCGCGCCGAGGAAGGCGGTGGCCACGAAGGCCGCGCCCGCGAGCACCACGAGGGCGACGAGCCCGTACCCCGCGTAGTAGCCGTCCACAGGCCGCAGGGTAGCCCCGGTCGTCCCCAGGGTGACCTGCGCAACCCCGGGGAAGGACCTACGCCGCCGTAGCATTGGACCCTGGTGGGCGGCGCCCCCGCTCCCCCGCAGGCAGCGACGAGAGGCAGCACGGTGGCCAAGCAGGTCAAGCAGCTCGACCGGGTGATCATCCGCTTCGCGGGGGACTCCGGCGACGGCATGCAGCTGACCGGTGACCGGTTCACGTCCGAGACGGCGTCCTTCGGCAACGACCTGTCGACGCTGCCCAACTTCCCCGCGGAGATCCGCGCCCCGGCCGGCACGCTGCCGGGCGTCTCCTCCTTCCAGGTCCACTTCGCGGACTACGACATCCTCACGCCCGGCGACGCGCCGGACGTGCTGGTGGCGATGAACCCGGCCGCGCTCAAGGCGAACCTGCCCGACCTGCCGCGCGGCGCCGACGTCATCGTCGACACCGCCGACTTCACCAAGCGCAACCTCGCCCGGGTGGGCTACGCGGCGAACCCGCTCGAGGACGGCTCGCTCGAGCCGTGGAACGTGCACGCGGTGGACCTCACCGGCATGACCGTGGAGGCCGTCAAGGAGTTCGGCCTCTCGCGCAAGGACTCCTCGCGGGCGAAGAACATGTTCGCGCTGGGGCTCGTGTCGTGGCTCTACCACCGCCCGGTCGAGGGCACGGAGCGCTTCCTGCGCCAGAAGTTCGCCAGGAAGCCCGAGATCCTCGGCGCCAACCTCGCCGCGCTCAAGGCCGGCTGGAACTACGGCGAGACCACCGAGGGCTTCAGCGTCCGCTACGAGGTCAAGCCGGCCAAGCTCCCCGGCGGCACCTACCGGAACATCTCGGGCAACCTCGCGCTGTCGTACGGCCTCGTCGCGGCGGCCGGGCGCGCCGGGCTGCCGCTGTTCCTCGGGGCGTACCCGATCACCCCGGCCTCGGACATCCTCCACGAGCTGAGCCGGCACAAGCGCTTCGGCGTGACGACCTTCCAGGCCGAGGACGAGATCGCCGGCATCGGCGCGGCGCTCGGCGCGTCCTTCGGCGGCGCCCTCGGCGTCACCTCGACGTCCGGGCCGGGCGTGGCGCTGAAGTCGGAGACCATCGGCCTGGCGGTGTCGCTGGAGCTGCCGCTGGTCATCGTCGACGTGCAGCGCGGCGGCCCCTCGACCGGCCTGCCCACCAAGACCGAGCAGTCCGACCTGCTCATGGCCATGTTCGGCCGCAACGGCGAGGCGCCGGTCCCGATCGTCGCCCCGCGCTCGCCCGGCGACTGCTTCGACGCGGCCATCGAGGCGTGCCGCATCGCGCTGACCTACCGCACGCCGGTGTTCCTGCTCTCCGACGGCTACCTCGCGAACGGCTCGGAGCCGTGGCGGGTCCCGGCCACCGACGAGCTGCCCGACCTGCGCACGGAGTTCGCGACGGCGCCCAACCACGTCGCCGAGGACGGCACCGAGGCGTTCTGGCCGTACAAGCGCGACCCGCAGACCCTGGCCCGCCCCTGGGCCGTGCCCGGCACCCCGGGCCTCGCGCACCGCATCGGCGGCATCGAGAAGGCCGACGGGACCGGGTCGATCTCGTACGACCCGGCCAACCACGACCGGATGGTCCGCCTGCGCCAGGCGAAGGTCGACGGCATCGACGTCCCGCCGGTGCAGGTCGAGGACCCGTCCGGCGACGCGCGCGTGCTCGTCCTGGGCTGGGGCTCGACGTACGGCCCCATCGGCGCCGCCTGCCGCCGGGTCCGCCGCCGCGGCGGCCGGGTGGCCCAGGCGCACCTGACCCACCTCAACCCGTTCCCGCCGGGCCTCGGCGAGGTGCTGCGCTCGTACGACAAGGTGCTCGTGCCCGAGATGAACCTCGGCCAGCTCGCGCTCCTGCTGCGCGGCACCTACCTCGTCGACGCGATCAGCTACACGCAGGTCCGCGGCCTGCCGTTCAAGGCGTCCGAGCTGGAGGGCGTCGTCGCCGGCCTGCTGGAGGAGCTCGACGAGCCCCTGGCGCCGGCGTCCGACGACGTCCCGGCCGACGCCGTCCCGCCGCGCGGCTCCGGCCCCCGCGCACCCCGCACCGTCGAGCAGGAGGCGAGCTCCCGATGAGCGCCCCGTCCGTCGTCCCCACCGGCCTGCAGCCGGGCCGCGCGCTGTCGCTGGTCCCCAAGGCCGACGGCCCGCAGACCAAGAAGGACTTCACCTCCGACCAGGAGGTCCGCTGGTGCCCCGGCTGCGGCGACTACGCCATCCTCGCCGCGGTCCAGGGCTTCCTGCCCGAGCTGGGCCTGCGCCGGGAGAACATCGTCTTCGTCTCCGGCATCGGCTGCTCGAGCCGGTTCCCGTACTACCTCGACACGTACGGCATGCACTCGATCCACGGCCGCGCCCCGGCGATCGCGACCGGCCTGTCGGTGTCGCGCCCGGACCTGTCGGTGTGGGTCGTCACCGGTGACGGCGACGCGCTCTCCATCGGCGGCAACCACCTGATCCACGCGCTGCGCCGCAACGTGAACCTCAAGATCCTGCTGTTCAACAACCGGATCTACGGGCTCACCAAGGGCCAGTACTCGCCGACCTCGGAGGTCGGCAAGATCACCAAGTCGACCCCGATCGGCTCGGTGGACGCGCCGTTCAACCCGGTGTCCCTGGCGCTGGGCGCGGAGGCCACCTTCGTCGCGCGCACCATCGACTCGGACCGCCAGCACCTCACCTCGGTGCTGCGCGCGGCCGCGGAGCACTCGGGCACCGCGCTCGTCGAGATCTACCAGAACTGCAACATCTTCAACGACGGCGCGTTCGAGCTGCTGAAGAACCCGGAGACCCGCGACGAGGCGCTCATCCGCCTCGAGCACGGCCAGCCGGTGCGCCTCGGCGCGGACCGCGGGGTCGTCGCGAACCCGGACGGGACGCTGCGGGTGGCCGACGTCGCCGAGGTCGGCGAGGAGGCCCTCGTCGTGCACGACGCCCAGGCCGGGGACCCGCAGCGCGCCTTCGCCCTGTCCCGCCTCACCCGCGGGTCCGAGCTCGGGCACACCCCGATCGGCGTCTTCCGCGACGTGCAGCGCCCGACCTACGACGAGCAGGTCGCGCAGCAGCTCGCCGACGCCCGCCAGGACCTCGGCGAGGGCGACCTCGACACGCTGCTGCGCGGGCGCGACACCTGGGTCGTGAGCTGAGCACGAGCGGCCCTGCCGCCCCCTCCCGGGAGCGGCAGGGCGTCGGGTACGGCGTCGCCGCGTACCTGATGTGGGGGCTCTTCCCGCTCTACTGGCCGCTGCTCGAGCCGAGCGGCTCGGTGGAGGTGCTGGCCCACCGGATCGTGTGGTCGCTCCTCGTCGTCGTGGTGCTCCTCGGGGCCCGGCGGCGCTGGGGGTGGCTGCGCGAGCTGGGGTGGCGCCGCACCGGGCTGCTCGCGGCGGCCGCGCTCGTCATCGCGGTCAACTGGGGGACGTACATCCACGGGGTGACGACGGACCACGTCGTCGAGACCTCGCTCGGGTACTTCATCAACCCGCTCGTGACGGTGCTGCTCGGCGTGCTCGTGCTCGGCGAGCGGCTGCGCCGTGCGCAGTGGGTGGCGGTGGCCGTCGCCGCGGTCGCCGTCGTCGTGCTCACGGTCGACTACGGGCGACCGCCGTGGATCGCGCTGACGCTGGCCTGCTCGTTCGGCGCGTACGGCCTGCTCAAGAAGAAGGCCTCGGTCGGTGCGCTGGAGAGCCTGACCGTCGAGACGCTCGTGCTGCTGCCGGTCGCCGCCGGCTACCTCGTGGTGCTCGCGGCCGCCGGCGACGGCACGTTCCTCGCCGAGGGCCCGCTGCACGCCGGGCTGCTCGTCGCCAGCGGGGTCGTCACCGCGGTGCCGCTGCTCGCCTTCGGCGCCGCCGCGATCCGGGTGCCGCTGTCCGTGCTCGGCCTCCTGCAGTACCTCGCGCCGGTCATCCAGTTCCTCATCGGCGTCGTGCTGTTCCACGAGGCGATGCCGGCCTCGCGGTGGGCCGGCTTCGCGCTCGTGTGGCTCGCCCTCGTGATGCTCACGGCCGACGCGCTGCGCCACGGGCGCAGCACGCGGCGTGCGGCCGCCACGGCCCGCGTCGCCGTCGGCTAGGGACGCCAGGGCGCTCCGGGCGAGAGGCCCGCGGGACGTCACCTGACGTCCACCTCGCGGCCACCAGGGGTCCCGAGGGCGTGCCTAGGTTGCGGGTCGGCCCAACACGCGGCGATACCCCCTGGAGACCTGGTGAACCCCAGCACGACCCGTCGCCTCCTGCCGATCGTCCCCGGGCACTCCGGCGGCCGGCGCACGGCGATGACCTGCTTCTTCCGCTGCGGCAACGCCTGCGACCACGCGGTGCCGAACCGCAGCGAGAACCCCTACTTCGGCGACGTGGTCGCCGAGGGCATGTCGCGCCGCGGCGTGCTCAAGGCCGGCGCCGCTGCGGCGCTGGCGCTCGGCTTCGCCTCCACGGACCCGCTGGCCTCCCCGGCCGCCGCCGCGACCGGCGACGCGCGCGCGGCGCGGCTGGCCGCGAAGGCCCCGCTGACCTTCCCGTCGGTGCCGCCGAACACCCTCGACACGGTCGTCGTGCCCAACGGCTACGACTGGTCGCCGCTCATGAGCTGGGGCGACCCGGTGCTCCCCGGCGCCCCGACCTTCGGCATCGACCGCCAGTCGGCCGCCGCCCAGGCCCAGCAGTTCGGCTACAACAACGACTTCACCGCGCTCCTGCCGCTCGACGGCGACGACGACCGCGGCCTGCTCGTGTGCAACCACGAGTACACCAACGAGGAGCTCATGTTCCGCGGCTGGACCGGCGCGTCCACCCCGGAGCAGGCCCGCATCGCCATGGCCGCCCACGGCATGAGCGTCGTCGAGGTCGAGCGCGTCGGGCGCACCGGTGAGTGGCGGCGCACGGCCCGCGGCCGCCGCGCGCACAACCGCCGCATCCACGTCGGCACGCCGTTCCGCCTCACCGGCCCCGCCGCCGGCAGCGAGCTCGTGCGCACCACCGCCGACCCCGAGGGCACCACCGTCCTGGGCACCCTCAACAACTGCGCCGGCGGCGTCACCCCCTGGGGCACGGTCCTCTCCGGCGAGGAGAACTTCAACCAGTACTTCGGCGTCAGCGAGGCCGTCACCGACGCCGAGCAGGTCGCCGCGCTCTCCCGCTACGGCCTGCCCTCCGCGGTGACGAGCACCTCGCGCCGCTTCGAGGAGGTCGACGCCCGCTTCGACATCAGCCGCGAGCCGAACGAGGTCAACCGCTTCGGCTGGGTCGTCGAGGTCGACCCGTACGAGCCCGACGCCGCCCCCGTCAAGCACACCGCGCTCGGCCGCTTCAAGCACGAGGGCGCCAACGTGCGCATCGCCGCGGACGGCCGCGCCGTCGCGTACATGGGCGACGACGAGCGCTTCGACTACCTCTACAAGTTCGTGTCGCGCAAGACGTTCCGCAAGGGCAGCTCGGCGGCCGCGCGCCGTCACAACAAGACGCTGCTCGAGGACGGCGACCTCTACGTCGCGCAGCTCACCGGCGACTCCCCCGCCGCGGAGATCGACGGCACCGGCACCCTGCCCTCCGACGGCGCCTTCGACGGCACCGGCCGCTGGCTGCCGCTCGTCCTCGACGGCGAGAGCATGGTCCCCGGCTTCACCGTCGAGGAGGTGCTCGTCCACACCCGCCTGGCCGCCGACGCCCTCGGCCGTCGCGCCGACGGCACGGTCGACGTGCGCCAGGCGCCGACCAAGATGGACCGCCCCGAGGACGTCGAGCCGAACCCGGTCAACGGCAAGGTCTACGTCGCACTGACCAACAACACCCAGCGCGGCACGACGGGCCGCCCCGGCGTCGACGAGGCCAACCCCCGTACGGCCAACCGCCACGGCCAGGTCCTCGAGCTCACCGAGCGCCGCGGCGACGCGGCGGCGGACCGCTTCACCTGGATGCTCTTCGTCGTCGCCGGCGACCCGGCCGACGCGGGCACCTGGTTCGGCGGGTTCGACAAGAGCCAGGTCAGCCCGATCTCCTGCCCGGACAACGTGGCCTTCGACGGCGCCGGCAACCTGTGGATCTCCACCGACGGCAACGCCCTCGGCGCCAACGACGGCCTCTTCGCCGTCGCCGTCGCCGGTCCCGAGCGCGGGCACCTCAAGCAGTTCGCCACCGTCCCGGTCGGCGCCGAGTGCTGCGGGCCGTGGATCACCGAGGACCAGCGCACGGTCCTCATCGCGGTCCAGCACCCCGGCGAGATCGACGGCGCGAGCGTCGACAACCCGCTGTCGACCTTCCCGTACGGCGACATGCCCCGCCCGACGGTCTGCACCATCTGGCGCAAGGCCCCCGGCGTGAAGCGCGTCGGCGCCTGACGCACACCCCGCGCCGCAGCGCGCACCAGGAGGGGCGGGACCCGCACGGGTCCCGCCCCTCCTGCCGTCCCGGGGCCGTCGCGCCGGGTCCCTCAGCGGGCGCCCGCCGCCCGGTGCGCCGCGCGGGCGGCGAGGACGGTCCGCCCCGGGGGCGCACCACCTCGGCTGAGCCCGCGCGTGTCCCGTCCGCGCCCACAGCCGGTGCTCCGCACCCCACCGCGTGCGGCGTGCCACCGCGGTGTCCGCCCCGCACCCACGACGGGTCGCCGCAGACGGCGTGCCGTCCCTGACGGGCCGGGACACGCCGTGCACTGCAGGTGCGAACCGGACAGGGCATGCCTCGCACGGCTCCCCCGCCTCAGCGCAGCCCCTGCGCGGGCACCCGGAGTCCGGGCCTCGCCGGCGGCTCTGCAGGCAGTACGGGCGCTGCCGCCGTCAAGGCGCCCAGCGTCAGCCCCGTGACCTCAGGGCTCGGGCCCCCCGGACGCAGGATCCGGACCCGGCCCCGCGCCGCGGGGCACTGCCCGGTTCACACCCGTCACGGGCCGGCAGGGACGGCGTGCCGCGCCGCTCCGGCCGGGACATCCCCTGTGCTGTGTGCGCGGAGCGGGCAGCGGCGGGCGACCGCCACCCCACCGGCGGCCGCCCGGCCCGCGCGGCCGGGTGGCTGGGGGCACGCGCCCTGCGGCACGACCTCCGCGCATGATCGCCGGCGGGGTACGCGCCCCGCGGCAGGGCGAGTGGGGGTACGCGCCCCGCGGCCCGACTCCGCGCATGATCACGGCCGAGCGGCTGCATGATCACGGCCGAGCGGCTGCATGATCACGGCCGAGCGGCTGCATGATCACGGCCGAGCGGCTGCATGATCACGGCCGAGCGGCTGCATGATCACGGCCGAGCGGCTGCATGATCACGGCCGAGCGGCTGCATGATCACGGCCGAGCGGCTGCATGATCACGGCCGAGCGGCTGCATGATCACGGCCGAGCGGCTGCATGATCACGGCCGAGCGGCTGCATGATCACGGCCGAGCGGCTGCATGATCACGGCCGAGCGGCCGCATGATCACGGCCGAGCGGCTGCATGATCACGGCCGAGCGGCTGCATGATCACGGCCGAGCGGCTGCATGATCACGGCCGAGCGGCTGCATGATCACGGCCGAGCGGCTGCATGATCGCGGCCGAGGGGGCGGGGGGCGTCAGCCCACCCGGCGGACGGTGGCGTCGGCGAGGGCCTGCAGGGCGCGCTTGGCGGGCACGTCGGGCAGGGGGTCGAGGACGGCGCGGGCGTCGCTCCCCCAGCGCAGCAGCTCCCTGCGGGCGGCGTCGACGGCGGCGTGCCCGCGCAGCAGGGCGAGGGCCTCCTCGCGGCGGGCGTCGTCGGTGAGGTCCCCGTCGAGGAGCTCGAGCAGGCGGGCGTCGCCGGGGTCGGACGGGTCGGCGAGGCGGCGGGCCTGCAGGACCGGGAGCGTCTCGACGCCCTCGCGCAGGTCGGTGCCGGGGGTCTTGCCGGACTGGCCGGACTCGCTCGTCACGTCGAGCAGGTCGTCGGCGAGCTGGAACGCGATGCCGATGCGCTCGCCGAAGCGGGTGAGCACGTCGACCGCGGCGTCGTCGGCGCCGGAGAGCATCGCGCCGAAGCGGCCGGAGGTCGCGATGAGCGAGCCGGTCTTGTCGGCGAGGACCGAGAGGTAGTGCTCGATGCGGTCGTCGTCGGGACCCGCGCCCACCGTCTCGCGGATCTGCCCGGTGCACAGCCGCTCGAAGGTGCGCGCCTGCAGGCGGACCGCCTCGGGCCCGAGGTCGGCGAGCAGCTCGGAGGCCTTGGCGAAGAGGAAGTCGCCGGTGAGGATCGCGACGGTGTTGTCCCAGCGCAGGTTGGCGCTGGCGGCGCCCCGGCGCATCGTCGCCTCGTCCATGACGTCGTCGTGGTAGAGCGTCGCAAGGTGGGTGAGCTCCACGACGACCGCAGCGGGGACGACGCCGGGCGCCTGCGGGTCCCCGAACTGCGCGGCCAGCAGGACCATGAGCGGCCGGAAGCGCTTGCCGCCGGCGTCGACGAGGTGCCGTGACGCCTCGGTCACGAAGGGGTAGTCGCTCTTCACCGCGTCGCGCAGCAGCGCCTCGACCTGCTCGACGCCGGCCTGCAGGTCGGCGGCGAGCCCCGCGTCGAGGTCGTGCGCCTCCAGGCCGAAGGGGCCGAGGTCGGGCACGGGTCCTCCAGGACGGGCAGGGCGAGGCGTACGGGCGGCGGGCCGACCGGGCCTAGCGGACGAAGAGCGCCGCCTGGTCCGCGAGGTCGAGGACGACCTGCGGCACGACGCCCAGGGCCACCGTAACGGCAGCGCCCAGCGCGACCGCAACCGTGGTGCCCACACCGGGCACCGCCACGGTCGGGCCGTCCGGCAGCGGGTCGTTGAAGAACATGAGGACGATCACCTTGGCGTAGAAGAACGCGGCCACGGCGGAGGTCAGGACGCCGATGACGACGAGCGACGGGCTGCCGCCCTGGGCCGCCGCCTCGAAGACCGCGAACTTGCCGGTGAAGCCCGCGGTGAGCGGGATGCCGGCGAAGGACAGCAGGAACAGCGCGAAGATCCCGGCGACGAGCGGGGACCGCCGGCCGAGGCCCGCCCACTGCGACAGGTGGGTCGCCTCCCCGGCGGCGTCGCGGACGAGGGTGACGACCGCGAAGGCGCCGACGGTGGCGAAGCCGTACGCGACGAGGTAGAACAGCACGCTCGACACGCCCGCGCGGTCCAGGGCCACGACGCCGCAGAGGATGAAGCCGGCGTGGGCGACCGAGGAGTACGCGAGCATCCGCTTGACGTCGGTCTGGGTGATCGCGACGACCGCGCCCACGACCATCGTCAGGGCGGCGACGCCGTACATGAGGGGGCGCCAGTCCCAGCCCGCCCCGCCGAGCGCGACGTAGAAGACGCGCAGCAGGGCGCCGAACGCGGCGACCTTGGTGCAGGCGGCCATGAAGCCCGTGATGGGCGTCGGGGCGCCCTGGTAGACGTCGGGCGTCCAGGCGTGGAAGGGCACCGCGCCGACCTTGAAGAGCAGCCCCACGCCGACGAGCGCGGTGCCGACGAGGAGCAGGCCGTCGTTGCTCGACGACGAGCTCACCGCCTCGGCGATGCCGCCGAGGCGCAGCGAGCCGGAGTAGCCGTAGAGCAGCGCGGCGCCGTAGAGGAAGAACGCGGAGCTGAACGAGCCGAGGAGGAAGTACTTGAGCGCCGCCTCCTGCGAGAGCAGCCGCCGCCGGCGGGCCAGCGCGCAGAGCAGGTAGAGCGGCAGCGAGAGGACCTCGAGCGCGACGAACATCGTCACCAGGTCGTTGGCCGCGGGGAAGAGCAGCATGCCGCCGACGGCGAACAGGTAGAGCGGGACGACCTCGGTCTGGGTCACCCCCTCGCGGGTGAGGGTGCGCTCGGCGGTGGAGCCGGGGACCGCCGAGGCCTGCGCCGCGAAGGCGTCGCCCTCGGGGTCGAGCGAGCGCTCCCCCACGCTGAGCAGCGCGGTGAGGGCCAGGGCGAGGATCGTCCCCTGCAGGAACAGCGTCGGGCCGTCGACGGCGACCGCGCCCTCGGCGGCCACGTCGACCGTGCCGGCCAGCGCGACCACGGCGACGAGGGCGCCGCCGAGCGCCAGCACCCCCAGGCCCAGCTGCAGCGCGCGGCGCCGCTCGCGGGGCGCGAACGCCTCGATGAGCACCCCGACCACGGCGGCGCCGAGCACGACGATCAGGGGCGAGAGGTGGGCGTACTCGATGGTCGGGCCGTCGACCGCCTCCACGGCGAGCGTGCTCACTCCGGGCTCCCCTCGGCGACGGGCGCGGCGGGCACGCTCGGCGCGGGGTCGTCCTGCGACACCGAGGCGAGCGTGTCGTCGACGCCGTGGTCGATGACGTCGATGAGCGGCCCCGGGACGAAGCCCAGGGCGATGATGACGGCCAGCACCGGGGCGACGACCGCCGCCTCGCGCCCGCGCAGGTCGCGGAAGCCCTCGGTCTCCGGGCGCACCGGACCGCTCAGCGTCCGGGTGACGGTGAGCAGGATGTAGAGGGCGGCGAGCACGATGCCGAGCGTGGCCACCACCGCCGCCGCCTGGTAGCGGGTGAAGGTGCCCACGAGGACGAGGAACTCGCTGACGAAGCTCGACAGGCCCGGCAGGGCGAGGCTCGACAGGCCGGCGACGAAGAACGAGCCGGCGAGCACCGGCGCGACCCGCTGCACCCCCCCGTAGTCGGCGATGAGCCGGGACCCGCGCCGCGTCACCATCATCCCGGCGATGAGGAACAGCCCGGCGGTGGAGAAGCCGTGGTTGACCATGTAGAGGGTCGCCCCGGTCTGGCCCTGGCTCGTCATCGCGAAGATCCCCATGATGATGAAGCCGAAGTGCGACACCGAGGTGTACGCGATGAGGCGCATGAGGTCGCTCTGGCCGATGGCGACGAGGGCGCCGTACACGATGCCGACGACCGCCAGGGCGACGACGACGGGGCGCGCCCACACCGACGCCGCGGGGAACAGCGGCAGGCACAGCGCGATCATCCCGAAGGTGCCGAGCTTGTCCATGACCGAGACCATGAGGACCGCCGCGCCCGGCCGCGCCTCCACCGCCGCGTCGGGCAGCCACGTGTGCAGCGGCCACAGCGGCGCCTTGATGGCGAAGGCGAGGAAGAAGCCGAGGAAGAGCAGCCGCTCGGTCGTCGTCCCGAGCTCGAGCTGCGTCGCGAGCGTCGTGATGTCGAACGTGCCGTCCTCGGCGCCCGGCAGGCCGCGGGACTCCACGTAGAGCCCGATGAGCGCGGCGAGCATGACGAGCCCGCCGAGCAGGTTGTAGATGAGGAACTTCGCCGCCGCGTACGAGCGCTGCGCCCCGCCGTACCCCCCGATGAGGAAGTACATGGGGATGAGCATGACCTCGAAGCAGACGTAGAAGAGGAAGACGTCGCGGGCGCAGAACGCGGCGAGGATGAGCCCCTCGAGCGCCAGCATGAGCGCGAGGTGCGTCTGCGGGCGCCGCGAGGACGCCCGGCCGTCGTCCCAGGAGGCCAGCAGGCACAGCGGGACGAGCACCGCGGTGAGCGCGACGAGCGCGACCGAGATGCCGGTGACGCCGAGCGAGAGGCTCACCCCGAACTGCGGGATCCAGTCGTAGCGGTCGGCCAGCTGGTACGGCGCGTCGGCGCCCCGGTCGAAGCGCAGCGCCACGACGACCGCCACGGCGAGCGTGGCCAGGGCGACCGCGACCGCGAGCCGCTTGGCCGCCTCCGCGGCGCGCGCCGGGACGGCGGCCACGACCGCGGCGCCGACGAGCGGCAGCAGGCAGAGCAGCAGGAGCAGCGGGCCGGACTCCAGGGGGGCCGCGGCGAGGTCGGTGCCGTCCACGTCAGAGCCTCACGATCAGCAGGGCGCCGACGACGAGGGCGGCGCCACCGAGCATGGACAGGGCGTACGAGCGCACGAAGCCGGTCTGCAGCCGCCGCAGGCGCCCCGAGGTGCCCCCGATCGTCGCGGCGACGGTGTTGACGAGCCCGTCGATGCCGCGGTTGTCGCCCCACACCAGGGTCCGGGTGAGGTACTGCCCGGGGCGCATGAGGACGGCCTCGTTGACCGCGTCCTGGTAGAGGTCGCGGCGCGCGGCGGCGGTGAACGGGCTGACCGCGACGGGCGCGGTGAGCGGGATGTCGCGGCCGCGGGCGTACTGGGCGACCGCGAGCGCGACGCCGACGAGCACGACCGCGACGGTCATGAGCGAGATGACCCAGACCGGCACCGGCAGCTCGTGCTCGCTGTGCGGGACCACCGGCTCGAGCCAGTGCACGAGGCGCTCGCCGGGGATGAGCAGCAGACCGGCCAGCGCGGAGCCGGCGGCGAGCACGACCATCGGCCCGGTCATCGTCGAGGGCGCCTCGTGCGGGTGCTGGCCCTGCGTCCACCGCCGCTTGCCCCAGAACGTCATGACCATGAGCCGCGTCATGTAGAACGCGGTCAGCCCGGCGCCGAGCAGGGCGGCGCCGCCGAAGACGTACGCCCGCCACCCCTCCTCGGCCAGCGCGGCCTCGATGATCGCGTCCTTGGTCCAGAACCCGGCGAAGGGCGGGATGCCGATGATCGCCAGCCAGCCGAGGACGAACGTGGCGTGCGTGACCGGCAGGGCCCTGTAGAGCCCGCCGAAGCGGCGCATGTCGGTCTGGTCGTCCATCGCGTGCATCACGGACCCGGCGCCCAGGAACATCCCGGCCTTGAAGAAGCCGTGGGTGAGCAGGTGCGCGATGGCGAAGGCGTACCCGGCGGGGCCGAGGCCCGCCGCCAGCACCATGTAGCCGATCTGGGACATCGTCGAGGCGGCGAGCGCCTTCTTGATGTCGTCCTTGGCGCAGCCGATGACCGCGCCGAACAGCAGCGTCACCGCGCCGACGACCACGACGGCGAGCCGCGCGTCCGGTGCCAGGTCGAAGATCGGCCCGCTGCGCACGATGAGGTAGACGCCCGCGGTGACCATCGTCGCGGCGTGGATGAGCGCCGACACCGGCGTCGGGCCCGCCATCGCGTCGCCGAGCCAGGACTGCAGCGGCACCTGCGCGGACTTGCCGCAGGCGGCGAGCAGGAGCAGCAGGCCGATGACGGTCAGCGTGGTCTCCGACGCGCCGTCCGCGGCGCCGAGGACGCCGGAGAAGGAGAGCGTGCCGAAGGTCGCGAACATCGTCATGAGGGCGATGGACAGCCCCACGTCACCGACGCGGTTGACGACGAACGCCTTGCGGGCCGCGGTCGCGTACGCCGGGTTGTAGCCCCAGAACCCGATGAGCAGGTACGACGCGAGGCCGACGCCCTCCCAGCCGAGGTAGAGCACGAGGTAGTCGTCGGCGAGGACGAGCACCAGCATCGCGGCGACGAAGAGGTTGAGGTACGCGAAGAACCGGCGCCGGTCGGGGTCGTGCGCCATGTAGCCGATCGAGTAGACGTGGATCAGCGTGCCGACGCCCGTCACCAGCAGCACGAAGGCCATGGACAGCGGGTCGAGCCGGAAGGCGGCGTCGACCGAGAAGTCCCCGACCGAGGGGATCCAGGTGTACGCGACCTGGCGCACCACCCGCTCCTCGGCGTCGCGCCCGAGCATCGCCACGAACATGAGCACGGCGAGCACGAAGGACGCGGCGCTGGCGCCCGTGGCGAGCAGGTGCCCCCAGCGGTCGGTGCGCCGGCCGCCGAGCAGCAGCAGGGCGGCGCCCGCCGCGGGCAGGGCGGCGAGCAGCCAGACGAGGTCGAAGACCCCCGTGGCGGGCCCGGCCGCGGTGACGACGGGCTCGGCGGCGAGCAGCACGCTCCCCCTCCCCTAGAACTTCAGCAGGCTGGCGTCGTCGACCGAGGCCGAGCGGCGCGTGCGGAAGATCGTCACGATGATCGCGAGGCCGACGACGACCTCCGCGGCCGCGACGACCATGACGAAGAAGGCGGCGACCTGCCCGTCGAGCGTGCCCGTGGTGCGGGCGAACGTGACGAAGGCGAGGTTCGACGCGTTGAGCATGAGCTCGATGCACATGAAGACGACGATGGCGTTGCGCCGCAGGAGCACCCCGGCCGCGCCGATCGCGAAGAGGACCGCGGAGAGGTAGAGGTAGTTCAGCGGGTCCACGTCAGCGCTCCTCCTCGCCGTCGCCGCGGGCGCGCCGCACCGGCCCCTGGTGCCCGGGCTCGAGCCCGAGCTGGCGCTCGATGGCGCGCCCGTCGTCGGGGGACGGCGTGCGGGTCTCGCCGCGGGCGGTGAGCGTGCGGTTGACCGACACCTCGGCGGGCGAGCCGTCGGGCAGCAGCGCGGGGGTGTCGACCGCGTTGTGCCGGGCGTAAACGCCGGGGGCCGGCAGCGGCGTCGGGTGCCCGCCGGGGGCGAACCGGGCCTTGGACAGCTCGCGCTGCGTCTGGCGCGGGCCGATGCGCTCGCGGTGGGTGAGGACCATGGCGGCGATGGCGGCGGTGATGAGCAGCGCGGCCGTGACCTCGAAGGCCAGCACGTAGCGGCCGAAGAGCAGCGCGGCGATGCCCTCGACGTTTCCGCCGGCGTTGGCCGCGGCGATGTCGCCGGCCGGGTCGACCACCGCGCGCCCGAGGCCGAGCAGCAGCAGGGCGCCGAAGCCGACGCCGGCGACGACCGCCGCCACGCGCTGGCCGCGGATCGTCTCCACGAGCGAGTCGGAGGAGTCGACGCCCACGAGCATGAGCACGAAGAGGAACAGCATCATGACCGCGCCGGTGTAGACGACGACCTGCACGACGCCGAGGAACGGCGCGCTCTGGCCGAGGTAGAGCACCGCGAGGCTGATCATGGTCACCGCGAGCAGCAGCGCGCTGTGCACGGCCTTGCGCACGAGGAGCATGCCGAGCGAGGCGAGCACCGTGACCGGCGCCAGGACCCAGAAGGCCACCGTCTCGGCGGTGCTCGTCTGCACCGTCGTCGTCGCGCCCTCGACGGCCTGGGCGAGCAGGACGCCGCTCACCGCGTGCCCCCGGTGTCGTAGGGCTGCGCGAGCTGCGAGCGCACCTGGCCGCTGGGGGTGGCCGCGCGCCGGGTCGGGTCCTGCGCGTCGGGGTCGCCCGCCGCGGCGGCGGGCGCGGCGCGCACGGTGCCGCGGTAGTAGTCCTCGGCGCTCGTGCCGGGCGCCATGGCGTGCGGCGGCGGGACCATGCCCTGCTGCAGCGGCGCGAGCAGCTCGCCCTTGTCGAAGATGAGGCTCTGGCGGCTGCGGTCGGCGAGCTCGAACTCGTTGCTCATCGTCAGCGCGCGGGTCGGGCAGGCCTCGATGCACAGCCCGCAGAAGATGCACCGCAGGTAGTTGATCTGGTAGACGCGGCCGTAGCGCTCACCGGGGCTGTAGCGCTCCTCCTCGGTGTTGTCCGCGCCCTCGACGTAGATCGCGTCCGCGGGGCAGGCCCAGGCGCACAGCTCGCAGCCGATGCACCGCTCGAGCCCGTCGGCGTAGCGGTTGAGGACGTGCCGGCCGTGGAAGCGCGGCGCGGTCTCCTTCTTCTCCTCCGGGTACTGCTCGGTGACCACCTTCGAGAACATCCGCTTGAAGGTGACGCCGAAGCCGGCGACCGGGGCGAGGGGGTCAGGCACGGGGCTCCTCCTCGGTGGTCCGCGCGCCGGGCGCCGGGGCGCCGGCCGGTACGCGGGGCGGTGCGGGCGGCAGCTGCTGCCCGGGCAGCGGCGGCACGGGGAACCCGCCGGCCATGGGGTCGAACGCGGGCCCCGCGGCGGCCGGCGCGGCGCCGCCGCCCGAACCCGCCGGGCCGGTGGCGCCGGTGGCCCTCGCGTCGCCCCCGTCGCGGGCCTCGTCGTCCTTGCCGGAAGGCCAGAGCAGCAGGCCCGCGAGCAGGACGGCGAGCGCCACGCCGAGGACGGTGAGCAGCTCCTGCCGGCTGACGTCCGTGCTCTGGGTGACCGCGCGCACGGTGGCCACGACGAGGATCCAGGCGAGGGAGGCGGGGATGAGCCGCTTCCAGCCCAGCGCCATGAACTGGTCGTACCGGAACCGCGGGAGCGTGCCGCGCAGCCAGATGAAGACGAACATGACGAGGAAGACCTTGGCGAAGAACCAGACCAGCGGGACCCAGCCCTCGTTGGCGCCGTCCCACCAGCTCAGCGGCACCGGGGCGCGCCAGCCGCCCAGGAACAGCGTGGTCGCCAGCGCCGAGACGGTGACCATGTTGATGTACTCGGCGAGGAAGAACAGCGCGAACTTCAGCGAGCTGTACTCGGTGTGGAAGCCGCCGACGAGCTCGCCCTCGGCCTCGGCGAGGTCGAACGGCGCGCGGTTCGTCTCGCCGACCATCGACACCGCGTAGATGAGGAAGCTCGGGAAGAGCGCGACGGCGAACCACAGCCGCTGCTGCTCGGCGACGATCTGCGAGGTCGACATCGACCCGGCGTAGAGGAAGACCGCGACGAAGGACAGGCCCATGGCGACCTCGTAGGAGATCACCTGGGCGGTCGAGCGCAGCCCGCCGAGCAGCGGGTACGTCGAGCCGGACGCCCAGCCGGCCAGCACGATGCCGTACACGCCGACCGAGGCGATGGCCAGGACGTAGAGCACGCCGACGCTCGGGTCGAACAGCTGCAGGGCCGTCCGCTCGCCGAGGATGGAGACCTCGGGCCCGAACGGGATGACGGCGAAGGCCATGAACGCCGGGACGACCGAGAGCACGGGGGCGAGGACGAAGACCACCTTGTCGGCGGCCTTGGGGATGAGGTCCTCCTTGAGCCCGAGCTTCACGCCGTCGGCGAGGCTCTGCAGCAGCCCGAACGGCCCGTGCCGGTTGGGACCGCTGCGGTGCTGCATCCGGGCGACGACCCGGCGCTCGAGCCAGATGTTGAAGAGCGTGAGGACCACGCACAGGCCGAAGAGCGCGACCGCCTTGCCGACGACGAGCCACCACGGGTCGTCGGCGAGCAGCTCCTGCACGGGGGTCACCGCGGCTCACCGCCCTCGAGGGCGACGACGGTGCCGGGGGCGGCCGCGAGCTGGCGGCGCAGGCCCGGCACGACGGGCAGCCAGACGACCCGGTCGGGCATCGGCACCACCTCCACGGGCAGCCGCACGGCGCCGCGGGCGCCGCGCACGAGGACCCGCTCCCCGGGCGCCACGCCGACCTCGGCCGCCGTGGCCGGGCTCAGGTGGGCCCGCGGTGGGCGGGCGGTGCCGGCGAGGAACGGCTCGCCGTCCTCGAGGCGCCCGCCGTCGAGGAGCAGCCGCCCGGTGGCGAGCAGGGCCTCCCCCGCCCCGGGCGCTGCGGCGGCACCGGGGGCACCGGTGGCACCGGCGGCGGTGCCGGAGCGGAGCGGGAGGTCCACGCGCGCACCCTCCCACGGCCCGAGCTCGTCGAGCTCGCGCCGCGCCCGCGACACGTCGCCGACGCCCAGCGGCGCGCCGAGCAGCCCGGCGAGCCCGTCGAGCACGCGCGCGTCGGACATCGCCGAGGAGTGCGGGAGGACCCGGTCGAAGGGCCGGGGGCGGCCCTCCCAGTCGAGGAACGTCCCCGCCTTCTCGACCACCGGCGCCACCGGCAGGACCACGTCGGCCAGCGCGGTGACAGCGCTCTCCCGCACCTCGAGGCTCACGACGAAGCCGGCAGCGCCGAGCGCCGCCTGCGCCCCGACCGGGTCGGGCAGGTCCTCCACGTCGACGCCGCCGACGACGAGGCCCCCGAGCGCCCCGGCCCCGGCGGCGGCGAGGATCCCCGCGGTGTCGCGCCCGGGGGCCGCGGGCAGCGAGGGCACGCCCCAGGCGGTGGCGACGTCGACCCGGGCGGCGGGGTCGGCGACCGGCCGCCCGCCGGGCAGCAGCGTGGGCAGCGCCCCGGCCTCGAGCGCGCCGCGCTCGCCGGCCCGGCGCGGCACCCACGCCAGGCGCGCCCCGGCCGCCGCCGCGGCGTGCGCGGCCGCGGTGAGGGCGCCCGGCACCTCCGCGAGCCGCTCGCCGACGAGCAGCACCGCGCCCGGCTCGCGCAGCGCGGCCCACGCGGGCCCCGACCCGGTGGCGTCGGCGAGCGCGTCGAGCGCCTCCGCCTCGGCGCCGGGCAGGACCTCGTGCAGCGCCGCCGTGAGCTTCTGCGCGCCCCGGGAGAGGAACGGCGCGAGCACGTGGACGGCCATGCCGCCCCTGCGCGCGGCCTTGCGCAGCCGCAGGAAGACGATCGGCGACTCCTCCTCCGGCTCGAGGCCGGCGAGGACGACCGCGGGGGCCCGCTCGAGGTCGGCGTAGGTCACCGCCCCGGCCGAGCCCACGAGGCGCCCGGCGACGACGGCGCCGAGCACGTCCGCCTCCTCGGCGCTGTGCGGGCGGGCCCGGAAGTCGACGTCGTTGGTGCCCAGCGCGACGCGGGCGAGCTTGGCGTACGCGTACGCGTCCTCGACGGTGAGCCGCCCGCCCGCCAGCACGCCGACGCCGCCCGCGGCGCGGGCGCGCCGCAGCCCCTCGGCCGCGGTCGCCAGCGCGTCGGGCCACGAGGTCGGCACGAGCTCGCCGTCCTCGTCGCGCACGAGCGGGGTGGTGAGCCGGCGCCCGCCGGCGGCCGTGGTGTCGGCGTACCGGAACGCGAAGCGGCCCTTGTCGCAGTTCCACTCCTCGTTGACCTGCGGGTCGTCGCCGGCCAGCCGGCGCACCACCGTGCCGCGGCGGTGGTCGGTGCGCAGCGCGCAGCCCGACGCGCAGTGCTCGCAGACGCTCGGGCTCGACACGAGGTCGAACGGGCGCGCCCGGAACCGGTACGCCGCGCTCGTCAGCGCCCCGACCGGGCAGATCTGGATGGTGTTGCCGGAGAAGTAGCTCTGGAAGGGCTCGTCCTCGTCGATGCCGACCTGCTGCAGCGCGCCGCGCTCGAGCAGCTCGATGAACGGGTCGCCGGCGACCTGCTGGGCGAAGCGGGTGCAGCGCGCGCACAGCACGCACCGCTCGCGGTCGAGCAGCACCTGGGTCGAGATGCGCACCGGCTTCGGGTACGTCCGCTTGACGCCCTCGTAGCGCGTCTCGCCGCGGCCGTTGCTCATGGCCTGGTTCTGCAGCGGGCACTCCCCGCCCTTGTCGCAGACCGGGCAGTCGAGCGGGTGGTTGACGAGCAGCAGCTCCATGACGCCCTGCTGCGCCTTGTCGGCGACGGGCGAGGTGAGCTGGGTCTTCACCACCATGCCGGGCATGACCGTCGTGGTGCACGACGCGGCGGGCTTGGGCATGCCGCGCCCGTTGCCCATGTCGGGCACCTCGACGAGGCACTGCCGGCAGGCGCCGACGGGGTCGAGCAGCGGGTGGTCGCAGAAGCGCGGCACCTGGATGCCGAGCAGCTCGGCGGCGCGGATGAGCAGGGTGCCCTTGACGACGCTGACCTCGTGCCCGTCGATGGTGACGGTGACGAGGTCCTCCTGCGGGGCGACCTCGCCGCCCCCGCCCTTCGTCCCGGGACCGGTGGTGACCGTCATGACGCCCCCAGCAGCTGGTCGGCGAAGCGGGTGGAGCGGGCGGGGTCGAAGGGGCAGCCCCGGCCGCCGAGGTGCGCGACGTACTCGTCGCGGAAGTGCTTGATCGAGGAGGTGATGGGGCTCGTCGCGCCGTCGCCGAGCGCGCAGAACGAGCGGCCCATGATGTTGTCGCAGAGGTCGAGCAGCTTCTCGAGGTCCTCGGCCCGGCCCTGGCCGGCCTCGAGGTCGCGCAGCAGCTGGACGACCCAGTACGTCCCCTCGCGGCACGGCGTGCACTTGCCGCAGGACTCGTGGGCGTAGAACTCGCTCCAGCGCAGCACCGCGCGGACCACGCACGTCGTCTCGTCGAAGACCTGCAGCGCCTTGGTGCCGAGCATCGACCCGGCGGCCGAGACGCCCTCGTAGTCCAGCGGGACGTCGAGGTGCTCGGCGGTGAAGATCGGCGTCGACGACCCGCCGGGCGTCCAGAACTTCAGCTGGTGCCCGGGGCGCACCCCGCCGGTGAGGTCGAGGAGCTCGCGCAGCGTGATGCCGAGCGGGGCCTCGTACTGCCCGGGGCGCACGACGTGCCCGGACAGCGAGTAGATCGTCATGCCCTTGGACTTCTCGGTGCCCATCGCGGAGAACCAGTCCACGCCGTGGCGCAGGATCGACGGCACGCTCGCCACGGACTCGACGTTGTTGATGACGGTCGGGCACGCGTAGAGCCCGGCGACCGCCGGGAACGGCGGGCGCAGCCGCGGCTGGCCGCGCCGGCCCTCCAGGGAGTCCAGCAGCGCGGTCTCCTCGCCGCAGATGTACGCCCCCGCCCCCGCGTGCACGGTGATCTCCAGGTCGAAGCCCGAGCCGAGCACGTCGGCGCCGACGTAGCCGGCGGCGCGCGCCTCCTGGACCGCGGCGAGCACGCGGCGGTAGACGTGCGCCACCTCGCCGCGCACGTAGATGAACGCGTGGTTCGCCCGGATCGCGTAGCAGGTGATGACCACGCCCTCCACGAGCTCGTGGGGGTTGGCCATCATCGTCGGGATGTCCTTGCACGTGCCCGGCTCGGACTCGTCGGCGTTGACCACGAGGTAGTGCGGCTTGCCGTCGCCCTGCGGGATGAAGCCCCACTTCATGCCCGTGGGGAAGCCGGCGCCGCCGCGCCCGCGCAGGCCGGCGTCCTTGACGGCGGCCACGACCTCGTCCGGCTCCATCGCCAGGGCGGCCCGCAGGCCGCGGTAGCCCTCGGCGCGCTCGTACGCGGGCAGGGTCCAGGAGCGGTCCTCGCCCCACGCGCGGGTGAGGACCGGGGTCAGCTGCATCACGGGGCGCCCCCCTCGGCGCGGGTGCGGGACGTGCTCGGGTCGTCGGCGTGCGCCGGCGGCGTGCGGTTGGCCGGGTCGGAGGCCGCGGTCGCCGTCGGGTCGGCGGCGCTGGGGCCGCCGTCGCGGCCGTACCCCGTGCTCAGGCCGGGGCCGGCGTCGGCGGGCTCGCTGCGCCCGATCGCGCCCCCGTCCTCCCGGCCGTCGTCCTGGCGCTGCCGGTGGATCGACACCCCCGCCAGCGAGGCGTGCCCGGCCGAGGGGCCCTCGTCGGCGCGGCCGTCGTAGAAGCCCGCGAGCAGCCGCTCGGTGGCGCGGAAGCCGCGCAGGGGCGCGCCGCGGGTGGGCACGACCTCCTCGCCGGAGCGCAGCCGGTCCACGAGCTCCACCGCGCTCTGCGGCGTCTGGTCGTCGAAGAACTCCCAGTCGACCATGACGACCGGCGCGTAGTCGCAGGCCGCGTTGCACTCGATGTGCTCGAGCGTGATGGCGCCGTCCTCGGTCGTCTCGTCGTTGCCGACGCCGAGGTGGGACTGCAGCCGGGCGAGGATCTCGTCGCCGCCGAGCACCGCGCACAGGGTGTTGGTGCACACCCCGACGTGGTGGCGCCCGACGGGGCGGCGCTTGTACATCGTGTAGAAGGTCGCGACGGCCTGGACCTCGGCCGCGGTGAGCCCCAGCAGCTCGGCGCAGAAGTCGACCCCGCGCTCGCTGACGAAGCCCTCCTCGGCCTGCACGAGGTGCAGCAGCGGCAGCAGCGCCGAGCGCGGCTGCGGGTAGCGCGCGATGACCTCCTGCGCGTCGGCGCGCAGGTGCTCGAACGCGGCCCCCTCGACGGGTGCGCTCACCGGTCCACCCCTCCCATGACGGGGTCGAGCGAGGCGATCGCGGCGATGACGTCGGCGACCTGGCCGCCCTCGCTCATCGCCGCCGTCGCCTGCAGGTTCGTGAAGCTGGGGTCGCGGAAGTGCACGCGGTACGGCCGCGTCCCGCCGTCGCTCACCACGTGCGCGCCGAGCTCGCCGCGCGGGCCCTCCACGGCGGCGTACACCTGCCCGGCCGGCACGCGGAAGCCCTCGGTCACCAGCTTGAAGTGGTGGATCAGGGCCTCCATCGACTCGCCCATGATGTGGCGGATGTGGTCGAGGGAGTTGCCGAGTCCGTCCCCGCCGAGCGCGAGCTGCGACGGCCACGCGATCTTGCGGTCGCCGACCATGACCGGCCCGTCCCCGAGGTCGCGCAGCTTGTCCAGCGCCTGCTCGACGATGCGCAGCGACTGGCGCATCTCGTCCACCCGGATGCGGAAGCGGCCGTACGCGTCGCACGTGTCGCGCACCGGGACGTCGAAGTCGTAGGTCTCGTAGCCGCAGTAGGGCTGGGCCTTGCGCAGGTCCCAGGGCAGCCCCGTCGAGCGCAGCACCGGCCCGGTCACGCCGAGCGCCATGCAGCCGGTGAGGTCGAGGTAGCCGACGTCGACGGTGCGGCCCTTGAAGATGGTGTTCTCGTTGCAGAGCTTCTCGAGCTCGTCGATGCGCCCGGGCATGACCCGCAGGAACTCGCGCACCTGCTCCTCGGCGCCGCGCGGCAGGTCCTGCGCGACGCCGCCGGGGCGGACGTACGCCATGTTCATCCGCAGGCCGGTGATCGCCTCGAAGATGTCGAGGACCATCTCCCGCTCGCGGAAGCCGTTGGTCATGACGGTGAGCGCGCCGAGCTCCATGCCGCCGGTGGCGATGGCCACGAGGTGCGAGGCGATCCGCTGCAGCTCCATCATGAGCACCCGCAGCACGGTCGCCCGCGGCGGCACGTCGTCGGTGATGCCCAGCAGCTTCTCGACGGCGAGGCAGTAGACCGTCTCGTTGAAGGCGTTGGAGAGGTAGTCCATGCGCGTCACGAAGGTGACGCCCTGGACCCAGGTGCGGAACTCGGTGTTCTTCTCGATGCCGGTGTGCAGGTAGCCGATGCCGCAGCGGGCCTCGGTCACCGTCTCGCCCTCGATCTCGAGGATGAGCCGCAGCACGCCGTGCGTCGACGGGTGCTGCGGGCCCATGTTGACGACGAGCCGCTCGCTCTCGACGTCGCCGAGCCCGCTCGCGACGGTGTCCCAGTCCTGGCCGGTCACGGTGTAGACCCGGCCCTCGGTGGTGTCGCGCCCGCCGGCGGCGTAGGGGTCCTGCGCGGCGGCGGTGGTCGCCTCGGTGGCCATCAGCTGTACGCCCTCCTCGTGTCGGGCGGGGGGATCTCGGCGCCCTCGAACTCCACCGGGATGCCGCCCAGCGGGTAGTCCTTGCGCTGGGGGTGGCCCGGCCAGTCGTCGGGCATGAGGATGCGGGTCAGCGCGGGGTGGCCGTCGAACTGGACGCCGAACATGTCCCACGTCTCGCGCTCGTGCCAGTCGTCGGTCGGGTAGACCGCGACCACCGAGGGCACGTGCGGGTCGGCGTCGGGGCAGGTCGTCTCGACCCGCACCCGGCGGTTGTGCGTCATCGACAGCAGCGGCCACACGACGTGCAGCTCGCGGCCCTCGTCCTCGGGGTAGTGCACGCCGCTCGCGCCCAGGCACAGCTCGAAGCGCAGCGACGGCTGGTCCCGCAGGGTCCGCATGACGTCGACGAGGCGCTCGCGGCGCACGACGAGGGTGAGCTCGCCGCGGTCGACGACGACCCGCTCGACGGCGTCGTCGAAGCCGGGCAGCCAGTGCTCGAGCTCGTCGGCGACCTCGTCGAAGTACGACCCGTACGGCCGCTCGGCCTGCCCGGGCAGCTGCACGCGCCGCACGAGCCGGCCGTAGCCGCTGGTGTCGCCGCCGCTCGCCGCGCCGAACATGCCGCGCTGCACGCGCACCGTCTCGCCCTGGGAGCGGTCGGGCCGCTCCCCGAGCGGCGCCGGCGGCGCCTCCGGCTGCTGGGTCTGCGCCGGGGCGCCCGCGGCGGCGCGCTGGTCGGCCGCGCCGCCGGTCGGGCGCGGGGCCACGGCGTCGCGCCCCGCGTCGGGGGTGACGGGGCGCTCGCTCACCGGACCAGCCCGGGCAGCTCGGGGCGCGCGGCCGTCGGCAGCGGCAGGTCGCGCACGCTCGTGGTCGGCAGCGCGGCGAGCGCCGCCTCCTCGGCCAGGCGCGCCGCCCGCTCGCGGTTGACGCCGAGCGGGGCGGCCTGGATCTCCACGTGGAGCTTGAGGATCGCGTCGAGGAGCATCTCCGGGCGCGGCGGGCAGCCCGGCAGGTAGATGTCCACCGGCACGACGTGGTCGACGCCCTGCACGACGGCGTAGTTGTTGAACATGCCGCCGCTGGAGGCGCAGACGCCCATGGCGAGCACCCACTTGGGGTTGGCCATCTGGTCGTAGATCTGGCGCAGGACCGGTGCCATCTTCTGGCTCACCCGCCCCGCGACGATCATCAGGTCGGCCTGGCGCGGCGAGGCGCGGAACACCTCCATGCCGAAGCGGGCGGTGTCGTAGCGCGGCCCGCCCGTCGTCATCATCTCGATGGCGCAGCAGGCCAGGCCGAACGTCGCCGGCCACAGCGACGCCTTGCGCATGTAGCCGGCGAGCTGCTCCACGCTGGTGAGCAGGAAGCCGCTCGGCAGCTTCTCCTCGAGCCCCATGACGGGTCCCCTCTCCCTACCGCCGCTAGTCCCAGTCCAGGCCGCCGCGGCGCCACTCGTACGCGTAGGCGACGCAGATCAGGGCGATGAACAGGGCCATGGCGGCGAGCCCGGCCAGGCCGAGCGCGTCGAAGTGCACCGCCCACGGGTACATGAACACGATCTCGATGTCGAAGATGATGAAGGTCATGGCGGTGAGGTAGTACTTCACCGGGAAGCGGCCGCCGCCGACGGGCTGCGGGGTCGGCTCGATGCCGCACTCGTACGCGTCGACCTTGGCCCGGTTGTAGCGCGCGGGCCCGGACAGCGCCCCCGCCACCACGGAGAACACCGCGAAGCCGAGCGCGATGGCGCCCAGCGCGACGATCGGCAGGTACTCCACCGCGGGCCTCCCTCGGGGTCGTCGCCGGGCTCCGTCGCCCGGTCGGGGGTCGTGCTGGTCGTGCGGGTGGTGCGGGTCAGGCGGCGGGCGCCACCCGGGTCAGGGTGGCGATGAGCCGGTCCATCGCGTCGCCGCCGTGCGGCTCGTGCAGGTTGGCGAGCAGCTTGAGCGTGAAGCGCATGAGGACCGGGTGCGGCAGCCCGTGCCGGGTGGCCAGGCGCATGACCTCGGGGTGCCCGATCGCCTTCACGAACACCCGGCCCAGCGTGTAGTAGCCGCCCCAGGCGGCGCGGACCGCCCGCGGGTACGCAGCAAGCGCTTGCTCCCGACCGGCGTCGCTCGTGCGGGACAGCGCTTGCACCACGGCGTCGGCGGCGAGCCGCCCCGACTCCATGGCGTACGCGATGCCCTCGCCGTTGAACGGGTTGACCATGCCGCCGGAGTCGCCGACGAGGACGACCCCCCGGGTGTAGTGCGGGGTGCGGTTGAAGCCCATCGGCAGGGCGGCGCCGCGCACGGGGGCGGTGCGGTTCTCCTCGCGGAAGCCCCACTCCTCCGGGGTCGCGTCGAGCCAGGTGCGCAGGAGCTGGCGGTAGTCCGTGCGGCCGAACGCGCTGCTCGTGTTGAGGATGCCGAGGCCGACGTTGGAGGTGCCGTCGCCCATGCCGAAGACCCAGCCGTAGCCGGGCAGCAGCGCGTCCTGCGAGCCGTCGCCGCCGGAGCGGTCCCACAGCTCGAGCCAGGACTCGAGCCAGTCGTCGTCGTGCCGCGGGCTGCGGTAGTAGGTGCGCACGGCCACGCCCATGGGGCGGTCGTCGCGCTTGTGCAGGCCGAGGGCGAGGGAGAGCCGCGAGCTGCCGCCGTCGGCGGCGACGACCACCGGCGCGCGGAACTCCAGCGGCTCGCCGTCCTCGCCGCGCGCCGCGACGCCGACCACCCGTCCGGAGCGCCCGATCAGCGGTCCGGTCACCGAGGTGCCCTCGTGCAGGCGGGCGCCCGCCTCGACCGCGGTGCGGGCGAGGGTCTCGTCGAGGTCCGCCCGCGGGCGCACCAGACCGTACGACGGGAAGCTCGGCGACTCGGGCCACTCCAGGTGCAGGCGCATGCCGCCGCCGAGGATGCGCAGCCCGCGGTTGCGCAGCCAGCCCGCCCCGGGGCTGGTGTCGACGCCCAGGGCGACGAGCTCGCGCACCGCGCGGGGCGTCAGGCCGTCGCCGCAGACCTTCTCGCGGGGGAAGCGCGACTTCTCGAGCAGCACGACGTCGGCGCCGCTGCGCGCGAGGTGCGCGGCGGTCGTCGAGCCCGCGGGGCCCGCACCGACGACGACGACGTCGGCCTCGGACACCCGGCCGTCCTGGGCCATGGCGCACCTCCTCCCGCTTGTGATGCGTTTCACGAAGTCCGTCCACCGCATCCTATGCCTGCCGCGGCACGACGTCGCCCGCACCCGTCCCCCGGCACGCCGACGACCCCGCCCTCGCTGCGGAGGACGGGGTCGTGACGGTGCGTGCCGGTCCGGGCCCGCCCGGGAACCGGCCCGCCGGGGCTACTTGAAGGCGTCCTTGAGCTTCTCGCCGGCCTGCTTGAGGTTCGCCTTGCTCTCGTCGGCCTTGCCCTCGCGCTGCAGGTCCTCGTCGCCGGTGACGGAGCCGACCTGCTGCTTGGCCCGGCCCTGGATCTCGTCGACCTTGTTCTGCGTCTTGTCCTCGCCGCTCACGGCGCGCTCCCTCCGTCGTCGTGCCCGCAGGCTGCCCGCGGCGGCGCGGGGGCAACCGCTCAGCGCGGGACGGCCGCGCAGAACTCGTTGCCCGCCGGGTCGGCCAGCACGCGCCAGTGCTCGTCGCCCGGGTAGCCCGGCAGCACGCGGGCGCCGCGCTCCAGCAGGGCGTCGAGGTCGTCGCACCAGACGTCCCAGTGCACCCGGTTCTTGCCGGTCCGGGCGTCGTCGACCGGCACGAACTTCCAGACGTCCCACGGCAGCCCCGGCACCGCGGACAGCCACCGCGGACGCCCGTCCGGGCCCTCGACGACCTGCGCGCCCAGTACGCCGGCCCACCAGGCGGCGTCGGCCACGGGGTCGAGGCTGTCGACGACGAGCGCGGTGGGCACCGCGGGCGCCGCGTCCTGCACCGGTGCGAAGGCGCACAGCTCGACGCCCCCGGGGTCGGCCAGCACGTCCCAGCGCAGGCCGCGCTCCCCGTGCTCCGCCACGCGGGCGCCGCCCGCGGCCAGCAGGGCGTCGACCTCCGCGGCCGCGAGGACGAGGTCGAGGTGCGCGCGCGACTTCCCGGTCTTGGGCTCGGGGACCCGGTTGAGCCACACCACCCGCTCCGGCGGGTCGCCCGCGAGCTTCGTGAGGTCGTCGCCCCGCGGCTCCGCGCGCAGGCCGAGGGCGAGGGCCCAGAACGCCGCGGCCCGCGCCGGGTCGGCGACGTCGATGCACAGGTCCTTCCAGCGGGCGAGGGCCACGCCGCGGACCCTAGCCCGCGCGGACCCCGTGGTGCAGGGCCACGACCCCGCCGGTGAGGTCGCGCCAGCGCACCGACCCCCAGCCGGCCGCGGCGAGCCGGCGCGCGAGCCCCGCCTGGTCCGGCCAGGCGCGGATCGACTCGGCGAGGTACGCGTAGGCGTCGGGCTCGCTCGAGACCGCACGGGCCACGCGCGGCAGGGCGCGCATGAGGTACTCCACGTACACGGTGCGGAAGGGCGCCCACGTCGGGTGGCTGAACTCGCAGACGACGAGGCGCCCGCCGGGGCGCACGACGCGCAGCAGCTCGCGCAGGGCGGCGTCGACGTCGGCGACGTTGCGCAGGCCGAAGGAGATGGTCGCCGCGTCGAAGGCACCGTCCGCGAAGGGCAGCCGCAGCGCGTCGCCCGCCACGAGCGGCAGGTGCGGCTGGCGCCGCTTGCCGGTGCGCAGCATGCCGAGGGAGAAGTCGGTCGGGACGACGAAGGCACCGGCGGCCCGCAGCGGCTCGCTCGAGGTGCCGGTGCCCGCGGCCAGGTCGAGGACCCGCTCCCCCGGGCGGACGTCGAGCGCCTCGCGCACGGCGCGCCGCCACAGCCGCGCCTGCCCGAGGGACAGGACGTCGTTGGTGAGGTCGTACCGCTCGGCGACGCCGTCGAACATCGCGGCGACCTCGTGCGGCTGCTTGTCGAGCTGGGCGCGGGCCATGGGGCCATCCTCGCGCGCCCCGGGCGGGCGCGCCGCGCCCTACTCCTCGAGCGGCTCCACCCGGCCGGTGTCGACGTCGTACACCGCGCCGGCGACGGGCAGCCCGGACGGCAGGTAGGGCCAGGAGCGGATGCGCTGCAGGTCGCGGCGCAGCCCCTCCCGCACGTCCTCGGTCGTGCGCAGCTCGAGGCTGCGCGTGTCCATGCCCGAGCGCTCGCGCAGCGCCGCGTGCAGGTCCTCCTCGCGACCGGTCATGCGGCAGCGGGTGTGCGGCACGACGAGGACGCGCGTGACGCCCAGCAGGTGCGCGCCGAGGGCGAGGGTGCGCAGCACGTCGTCGGTCACCCGCCCGCCCGCGTTGCGCAGGATCTTGGCGTCCCCGGGGCGCAGCCCGAGCATCGCCAGCGGCTCGATCCGCGAGTCCATGCAGGTCAGCAGCGCCAGGCCGCGCCCCGCGCGGGCCTCGAGGCCCTGCAGGGAGAAGCCCGCCGCGTACTCCTGGTTCGCCGCGAGCAGGTCGTCGAAGGCGCCGCCCGGCGCTCCGGTGCCGTCCGTCACGGCCCCGGACCCTACCGCCCGCGCCACCCGGGCGCCGCCCCGCGTACGGCGTGCGCTCGCCCGCCGGCCACCTACGCTTCCTGGGGTGAGCACCCTGCCCCTGACCGCCACCCTCGTGCGCACCCGGGCCGTGCCGGACCCCGGCCCGCTCGTGGGGCGGCTGCCGGGCGCGGGCGGGCTGGCCTGGGTGCGCCGGGGCGACGGCCTCGTGGCGTGGGGCGAGGCCGCGCGGCTCGAGGTGAGCGGGCCGGACCGGTTCGCCGAGGCGGCCCGGTGGTGGCGGGAGGTGTGCGCCACGATCCTCGTCGACGACCCGGTCGGGCTGCCGGGGACCGGCGCCGTCGCGCTGGGCTCCTTCGCGTTCGGCGACGACGACGGCACCCGCTCGGTGCTCGTCCTGCCCCGCGTGGTGCTGGGCCGGCGCGGCGGGCGCGCCTGGCTCACCACGGTGGGTGACGCGCCCGAGGCCGACGCGGTGCCCGAGCCGGTGGCGGCGCCCGTCGGGGTGGTCTACGGCGAGGGGGCGGTGTCCCCCGTGCGCTACGAGGAGGCGGTCGCCGAGGCGGTCCGGCTCATCGCCGCGAGCCCGCTGGAGAAGGTGGTGCTGGCCCGCGACCTGCTGGCCGTCGCCGAGCAGCCGGTCGACCCGCGGTGGCTCCTCGGCCGGCTGGCCACCCGCTACCCCGCGTGCTGGACGTTCGCCGTCGACGGCCTCGTGGGCGCGACGCCCGAGCTGCTGGTGCGCCTCGAGCGCGGCCTCGTGACCTCGCGGGTGCTCGCGGGCACCATCCGGCGCACGGGGGACGACGACCGCGACCTCGTGCTGGCCGCGTCGCTGGCCCGCAGCAGCAAGGACCTCGAGGAGCACGAGTACGCGGTCCGCTCGGTCGCCGACGCCCTCGCCCCGCACTGCACCGGCATGAACGTGCCCGAGACGCCGTTCGTCCTGCACCTGCCGAACGTCATGCACCTCGCGACCGACGTCGCCGCCGTCGCCGCGGACCGCTCCTCCTCGCTGGAGCTCGCCGCCGCCCTGCACCCGACGGCGGCCGTGTGCGGCACCCCCCGCGACCTCGCCCTCGCCGCGATCGACCGCCTCGAGGGCCTGGACCGCGGCCGGTACGCCGGTCCGGTCGGCTGGGTCGACGCCACCGGCGCCGGCGAGTGGGGCATCGCCCTGCGCAGCGCGGCGCTCGACCCCGACGACCCCCGCCGGCTCACCCTCTACGCCGGCTGCGGCATCGTCGCGGGCTCCGACCCCGAGGCCGAGCTCGCCGAGTCGCAGGCCAAGCTCGTCCCGATGCGCGACGCGCTCGGCGCCTGAGCGGCGGGTGCGCCCCGCGCCCCCCGGGGTAGGGACGGCGGATGGCACCCCCGACGACGCAGGACCCGACCCCGGACCCCGGACCGCGCGGCGACGGGCGGCTGGTCGTCGGCCGCTACCGGCTCCTGCAGCCGCTGGGCCGGGGCGGGATGGGCGTCGTCTGGTCCGCGCGCGACGAGGTGCTCGGCCGCGGCGTCGCCGTCAAGGAGGTCACCCCGCCGCCGGGCCTGACGCCGGAGCAGGCCGAGCAGCTGCGGGTGCGGACGCTGCGCGAGGCCCGGGCGGCCGCGCGGATCCGCAGCACCGCGGCGGTCACCGTGTTCGACGTGGTCGAGGAGGACGGCCGGCCGTGGATCGTCATGGAGCTGCTGCGGCCGCGGTCCCTGGCCGACGTCCTGCGCGAGGAGGGGCCGCTGGCGCCGCAGGACGCGGCCCGCACCGGCCTGCGCGTGCTCGACGCCCTCGTCGCCGCGCACGCGGCGGGCGTCCTGCACCGCGACGTGAAGCCGGCCAACGTGCTCTTCGACGCCGTCGGCGGCGCGGTGCTCACGGACTTCGGGATCGCCTCGCTCGAGGGCGACCCCTCCCTGACGACGACGGGGACGATCGTCGGGTCGCCGGGGTACGTCGCCCCCGAGCGCGCCCGCGGGCAGGTCCCCACCGCCGCGGCCGACCTCTGGTCCCTCGGCGTGACGCTGGCCGCCGCGGTGGTCGGCCGCTCGCCGTTCGAGCGCGACACCCCCATGGCCACGCTCGTCGCCGTGCTCGAGGACCCGCCCCCGGACCGGGCGCTCGCCGGCTCGCTCGGCGCGGTGGTCGACGGGCTGCTGCAGAAGGACCCCGCCGAGCGGCTGGACGCGGCCACCGCCGGCGCCATGCTCCGCGAGGTGGCCGCCGGCCCCCCGCCCGCCCCGGCCGCACCGGCGGTCGCCGCCGCGGCCCCGTCGCCGGGCTCGGCGCCGGGCCCGCGGCTGGAGGAGGACGAGGGCGCGGCCCGTACGCAGGCCCTGCCCCTACCCGTGCCCCTGCCCGTCGCGGCCGGCGGGCACGACGGCGACCGCGCCGCTCGCGGCGGGGGGTCGCTCGGCGCGCGCCGCGGGGGGCGCCGCCTGCGCCGGGCGCTCGCCGCGGGCGGGCTCGCCGCCGTCGCGGCGGCCGGGGCCGTGGCGCTCGTCCTCGACGAGGACGACCCCGGGACCACGGCGTCGCCCGCCCCGCCGGCCACCGGCTCGCCGTCACCGTCGGCGCCCTCCGGGCCCTCCGAGCCGTCCGAGCCCTCCGGGGCCGCACCCGGCGGCACGGGCGGCGGGGCGGGCGGCGGGGCGGGCGGCGGCGCGGACGACGGGACCACCGGCGAGGGGGGAGGCAGCGGCGGGAGCGGCACCGCGGACGACGGCGCCGGGCAGGGGACCGGCGGCACCGCGGACGAGGGCGGTGCCGCGCAGGAGGGCGCTGGCGACGAGGACGGCGCGACGGGCGAGGGCGGCGGCCCGGACGGGGCGGCGAGCGGGGTCCCGGAGGATTTCGAGGTCCACGAGGACGACGGGTTCCGGGTGGCGGTGCCCGAGGGCTGGTCCGCGAGCACCGACGGGGGCCGCACGACGTTCTCCGACCCCGCCTCGCGGCGGTTCTTCTTCGTGGAGGGCGGCGGCGCGCCGGTCGGCGACCCCCTCGAGGACTGGGAGCGCCAGGAGGCGACGGTGTCGCAGCGCCTCCCGGGCTACCAGCTCCTCGGCATCCAGCGGGTCGACCACCCGGAGTTCGACCTCGCCGACTGGGAGTTCACGTACGAGGCGGACGGCGGGCCGCTGCGGGTCCGGAACCGGAACCTCGTGGCGGACGACAGGGCGTACGCGCTGTACGCGGCGGCGCCGCCGGAGGAGTGGGCCGCGAGCGAGCCCGTCTTCGACGACATGGCGGGTTCCTTCGCGCCCCGCGGCTGAGCCGCCGCGGGGCGGGCCCTCCCCGCGTCAGCCCGCGTCAGCCCGCGTCAGCCCGCGTCACCGCCGCCGGCTAGCCCCACGTGCCCGTCCGGGCCGACCACGGGTGCCGCTCCTGCCGGCGCGCCGCCCGCGGGCGCTGCGCCACCGGTCCCCCCGCCCCCCGGGCCGGCCCCGGAGCCCGCCGCCCCGGTGACCTTCGCGATGACGGCGTCGACGCCCTCCTGCGCCCGCTGCACGACCCGCTCCACCTCGGGGCGGTGCAGCAGCGGCTCGGCGCGGCCCTTGAGCTGCTCGTACCGGCCGCGCCCGGCGCGCGCCCCGAGGACGTAGCCCCCCGCGAGCCCGGCGAGCAGGGCGAGCCGGCGCTGCGTGCGGCGCCACGTCGAGACGACCGCCGCGGCGCTGTCGGCCGCGGCGTCGGCGACGTCCGCCGCCGCGCCGCCGAGGGCGGCGCCGGCGGAGCGGGCGCCGGCGGCCGCGACGAGGCCCGCGGTGCCGGCCTCGGTGGCGACGGTGCGCGCCGCCTCCGCGACCCGCTGCGCCGCCTGCCCGGCGACCGGCGAGGCGGCCGCCCCGAGCTCGGCCGCGCGGCTCCCCAGCTCCGCGGCGCGCCCGGCGAGCGCGGCGCCCTGCGCGGCGACGACCGGCCGGGCGGCCGTGAGGGCGGCGCCGCCGGACCCGGCGAGGGCGTGGGCGCCGCCCGCGACGGCCGCGCCCCCGGCGGCCAGCGCCCCGCCGGCGTGGCCGGCGGCGCGGGCGAGGCCCTCGGCGGCCCGCTCCGCGGCGGGTACGGCGGCCTGCCCGCCCATCACGGCGAGCGCGGCGGTGGTCGTGGCGGCGCCGAGCGCCCCCTCGCCGGCGCGGCGGGCGACCTCGCCGGTGCGCTCCGCCGCCGCGGCGAGCGCCGGGGCCGCGGTGCGCCGGAGGTCGCGGGTCGCGTCCTGGGCCGAGGTGGCGCCCTGGCGGGCGAGGACCTGCGCCGAGGCGGCCGAGCTCCGGGCGAGCGAGGCGGCCCGCTCGGACTGCAGCCGTGCGGCGGCGGCGATCCGCTCGGCGGGCGTCGCCGGCCGGCGCCGGGCCCGGACCGCGACGACCACGCCGACGGCGGCCGCTCCGAGGGCCAGCGCCACGGCGGCCGCGCCCGCCGCCTGCGCGCGGTGGTCCCGCACCGGGGCGCCGAGCCGGGCCGGGCCCGTGGCAGGCGCGCTCTCGACCGCGGGGAGCACGGTCGGCGAGGCGGCCGTCGAGGCGGCCACGCCGTAGTGCGCGTAGAGCGAGCGCTCCTGCTCGGCGCTGACGTGCTGGTCGGAGAGGTCGGCCGGCGCGTCGACGACCGAGCGGCGGGTGACGCTGACGCGCACGGCGTCGGCCGAGGGCGTGGCGTCGACGAGCGGGACGATGCGCCGGGTGCCGTCGGGGAGCTCGGCCGACAGCCACTCCGGGGTCCCGGTGGCGTCGTCCGCGAGCACCCGCACGCAGGTGCCGACGGACTCGCCGTCGCGGTCCAGCACGGGGCGGCCGATCCAGCTGCTGGCGGCGTCGAGGTCGGGGAGCGTCATGCCGCTCCCCGTCCCCGGGCGCCCCCCGCGGGAAACGCGCGCCGGCCGGGGGCTCCAGGCCGGGCCCCCTCCTGCCGATGCCCCCTGCGTGAGCCAGCACACGGCGGCCGCACCGGACGCCGCGCCGCCGCGGCCGCGCGCCCGCCCCTGGCGCACGGGCGCGCTGCTCGCCGTGCTCGCCGGCGCCCTGCACCTGCTGGTCCTGGGCGCGCTCGCCGACGCGCCGCGGCGCGCCGTCCTCGCCGTCGACGACCTGACCCAGCTCGCGGCCGCCGCGACGGCCTGCGTCGCCTGCGTGCGCGCCGCGGCCCGGCGCAGCGGGACCCGGAGGCGGGCCTGGCTGCTCGTGGCGGCCGGCACCGGCAGCTGGACGGCCGGCCAGGCGCTGTGGTCCTGGCAGGAGGTGGCCCGCGGGCGCGAGCTGCCCTTCCCCTCGCCATCCGACGCCGGCTTCCTCGCCTTCCCCCTGCTCACCGCCGCCGGCCTGCTGCTCTGGCTGCACTCCGGCTCGGCGGCGCGCGAGCGCGTGCGCGACGTGCTCGACGGGGCCCTCATCGCCGGCGCCCTGCTCATGCTCTCCTGGGCCGCCTGCCTCGACACCGTGCTCGGGGCCGGCGGGCCGCTGCTGCCGCTGGCCCTGTCGACGGCGTACCCGGTCGGCGACGTCGTCCTCGCGACCCTCGTCCTGCTGGCCCTGAGCCGCTCCACCGCGCAGAGCCGGGGGCCGCTGCTCCAGCTCGCCGCGGGCCTGGGCTCCCTGGCGGTCGCGGACTCGCTGTACGTCTACCTCGGCAGCACGGGCTCGTACGCGACGGGCAGCGCGACCAGCGCCGGCTGGGTGAGCGGCTTCCTCCTCGTCGCGTCGGCGGCGGGGACCGCGCGCCGCCTGCCCGCGTGCCTCCCCCTGCGCGAGCCGGGTGACCCGGCGCTCCAGGCGGGGTGGCTGCGCCTCGCGCTGCCCTACCTGCCCGTCGTCGGGGCCGAGGCCGTGCTCGTGGACCGCCTCGTGGAGGACGCCGCCGCGGCGCCGCTGTGGATGGTGCTGCTCGGGCTCGTCCTCGTCGTCCTCATGCTGGTGCGGCAGGCGCTGGTGCTCCTGGACCACCGCGCCCTCGTCGAGCGGCTGCGCGCGCGCGAGGCCGAGCTGCAGCGCCTCGCGTTCCACGACCCGCTCACCGGCGCCGCGAACCGCGCCCTCTTCCTCGACCGCGTCGAGCGGCTCGTCGAGCAGCACCGCCGCGACGGCGGCGGCGGGGCCGTCCTCTTCGTCGACCTCGACGGCTTCAAGCGGGTCAACGACACCCTCGGGCACGCCGCGGGGGACGCGGTGCTCGTCGAGGTCGCGGCGCGGCTGCGCACGCAGGTGCGCGCCGTCGACACCGTCGCGCGCCTCGGCGGCGACGAGTTCGCCGTGGTGCTCGCCGCCGGCTCGTGCCCCGCGGTCGTCACCGGCCGGCTCGCCGCGGCGCTCGTGCCGCCGCTGCGGGTGGACGGGCGCGACGTCCCGCTCGCGGCCAGCGTGGGCGCCTGCGACCTCGCCGACGTGCCCGACGAGGGGCCGGCGGCGGCCGTCGCGGAGGCGCTCGTGCGCGCGGCGGACCGGTCCATGTACGCCGTCAAGGCCCGCCGGCGCGCCGGGCTCGCCGAGCGCTGGGGCTGAGCCCCCCGGCGGGCCCGCCGGCGCCTCAGTCCGTGCCGCGCGACGCCGGGGCGCGGTAGACCACGTCCCGGTACTCCGGGTGCCGCGCGATGTACGCGCCCACGAACGGGCAGAGCGGGAGCACCGCGGTCCCCTGAGCGCGCAGGTCGTCGAGCGCGCCGCGCACGAGCGCGGACCCCAGCCCGCGGCCCTCGTACGCGGGGTCGACCTCGGTGTGCGTCATCACCACCAGCCCGCGGGCGCGCTGGTACGCGGCGAAGCCCGCCAGCCGCCCCTGCTCGTCGTGCACCTCGTAGCGGTCCCGCTCCGGCGCGTCGCGCACCACGGGGGCCCCGCCGCCCTGGTCGCCCGCCTGCCCGCTGCCCTGCTCTCCGTCGGCCACGGGCCCATCCTGCCCCGCCCGCCCCCGGCTCGCGGGCGGACGGGCGGGTGCGAGGGGTGGCGCGAGGGGTGGCGGGGTGGTAGGCGGGGTACGTCCGTGCCGCGGACCGACCCGGTGCGCACAGGTCGAGCAGCCGGCCTGCCTCATCGCCCGAGGAGCCACGGACCCATGGGGTCGGACCCGCACGCCCTGCTCGCCCTCGTGGCCGGCGCCGCTGAGCGCCTCGCCGCGACGGGCCGCGACGCCGCGGTCACGGCCGACGTCCTGCCCTCGCTCGTCCGCGCCCTCGCCGCCCGCGGGGCGGTGCTGGCCCTGGGCTCGGCCGACGGCGACCTGCGCGTGGTCGCGACCGAGCCCCCCGGCGCGCCCCCGCCGCTCGACGGCACCCTGGTCCGGGCGGCGCGCGACGGCGTGGCGCAGTGGCCCGGCGGCACCGGCCCCGGCCGGGCGGCGGTGCCCCTGCTGCGCGAGGGCGAGGTCGTGGGCGCGCTGGGCCTGTCGTGGGACGGGCCGCACCCGGCGGACGGCCCGGAGCGCCACGCGCTCGGCGCGCTCGCCGCCCTCGTCGCGGCGGTCGCGCCGGCCCCCTCCCCGCTCGGGCGCGGCCTGCGCCACCACGCGCACCCGGCACCCGCCGGCGTCGGGGTGGCGTGCGCGGCGCGCCCCGGCGGGGCCCGCTGCGCGGTCAGCGCCCCCGGCGCCCACGGCGACGCCTTCGCCACGCTGCTGGACAGCCCGCTGGGCCTCGGCTCGGCCCCGCTGGACGCGGTCCGGGGCGTGCTCGCCCTCGCCCGGCGCCGCAGCACCCCTCCGGCGCTCGTCGGCAAGGCCGTCGCCGAGCTGGCGCCGGACCTGGACGCGGAGGTCTTCGGCGCGCACGTGGAGGCGTGCCCGGACAGCGCCTGGCTCGCCGTGGCCCCGCTCGACCACGCCGTCGTCGTCGCGACCACCCCCGGGGGCGAGGGGGACCCGCGCCCGCCCGCGGCGGACCGCCTGGCCGGCGAGCGGCTGCTGCTCGCCCGCGCCGAGCCGGTCGCGGTGGCCGCCGCGGCGATCGACCCGGGTGCCGACGCCGGCACCGCGCAGGCCGTCCACGACGTGCTCGCCGGCTGCCTCGCGCGCCCGCTGCGCCCCGCCGAAGCCCAGCCCGAGCCCCCCGCCGGCGCGCCCGCCCCGGCCGCCGGCGCGCCCGACCCCGCCGCCGACCTGGCGCTCGACCTGGCCCACGACCTCGAGCGCGCGCTGGCGGCCGCCGGGCTCGACGCCCCGGTGCGCGGCCTCCTGGTCGTCGTGGCGTCGGGACGCCCGGACCTGCGGCGGCGCGGGCGCACGCTGCCCTCGAGCCCGGTCGCCGCCCGGCTCGGCCGGCAGTTCGTGGCCGCCGCCCTCCCGGCCGACGCTCCCCCCGGGGTGCGCGACGAGGTCTCCCTGGCCGCGGCGGAGCTGCTGTCCAACGCGGTGCGCCACGCCCACGAGCAGGTCGAGGTCGTCGTCGAGGACGAGCCCGACGGGCTGCTGCTGTCGGTCACCGACGACGACGAGCGGGTCCCCGAGCCGGCCGCGCGCGCCGGCGACGGCTGGGCCGAGACGGGGCGCGGCCTCGCCGTCCTCGCCGCGCTCGTCGACGAGCACGGGACGACCCCGCGCCCCGGCGGGGGCAAGGAGGTCTGGGCCCGGGTGCGCTGGCGCCGGCGCACGGCCGGCGCCGCCCGCGCCTGACGCACCGGCGCACGGGCGCGAGCCGGGCCCGGGCGACGCACGCGGTCCTGCGGCCGGGAGCCGGCGGGGAACGGCACGGTGAGCAGGGACGCGACGAGCACCTGCGCGCCCGTCGTGGCGACGGCAGCCCCTGCAGCAGCTCCATGAGCTCGCGGTCGACCCGCTCCTCCCGGTCGTCGTCCACGTCCGCCCCCCTGCTCGCGCGTCCCCCGCGCCCGCCCCGCGCACGGCCGCGGGGAGGTCGACGGTGCACCCGCGCGGCGCCGCCGGCCAGGGCCCTCGCCGCGCCGCGCGCGGGCTACGGTCGCCGGGTGGCGGCACGGGACCGGGCGGCGCAGCGGCGGGCGGGCCGGGCTGCCCGACGGGCGGCCCGTCGGGCCCGGCAGGCGGCCCGCGTCGGGCGGGCGGCGCGCGCGTACGCGCTCCTGCTGGGCGCCCGCGAGGAGCGCCACGGCGACCTCGTGGTGCTCTGGGGGCTGCCGCGCCGGGCCTACCCCCGCGGCGGCGTGACCTGGGGGGACGCGTACCTCACGGGCGACCGGCCCGCGGCGCGGTCCCCCGCGCGGCTGCGCCACGAGGCCGTGCACGCGCAGCAGTGGCGCCGGCACGGCTACCGCTTCGCGCTGCTCTACCTGCTGGCCGGCCGGTCCGCCGCCCGCAACCGGTACGAGGTCGAGGCCGGGCTGGAGGACGGGGGCTACCGCCCGCGTGCGCACTGACCGGTGACCATGGCACCCTGTTACTCGAAGCACACGCTGCGTAGACGATCGAGTGCCAGGGGGGCCGGTGTCGGACGTGGAGGAGCAGGGCGGCTGCGCGACGGCGCTGGCCGACGAGCCCGGGCCGGCGCCGGGCGCCGGACCCCGCCCGGACCTGCCGCAGCCCGCCCGCCCCGGGAGCGCCCTGGGCGCCCTCGCCGGCGGCGGGGACGACAGCGACGTCGTGCAGGTCATGCTCGCCGCCGCCCGCAGCCACCTCGGCATGGAGATCGGCTTCGTGGGCCGGTTCGCCGACGGGCGGCGCACCTTCCGCTTCGTCGACGCCGTGCCCGGCGCCCCCGCGGGCGTGCGGGTCGGCGCCTCGGACCCGCTCGAGGAGACGTACTGCCAGCGCGTCGTCGACGGGCGCCTGCCGCGCCTCGTGCGCGACCCGCGCGAGCACCCGGAGGTGCGCGACCTCCCCGTGACCACCGCGTTCCCCGTCGGGGCGCACGTCAGCGTCCCGATCCGGTTCAGCGACGGGCGGGTGTACGGGACCTTCTGCTGCTTCAGCACCGCGCCGGCCCCGCAGCTGCGCGAGCGGGACCTCGCGGTGGTGGAGATGCTCGCCGAGCTCGTCGCCCCCGCCCTCGAGCGCCTCGAGGAGGCGGAGCTCACGAGGTCCCGCCGCGTCGCGCGGGTCGAGCAGGTCCTCGAGGACGGCCTGCTGACCACCGTCTTCCAGCCCATCGTCGACTTCTGCTCGGGGCGCACCGTCGGGTACGAGGCGCTGAGCCGCCTGCCGGACGCGACGCGCCCCGACGTCTGGTTCGCCGAGGCCGAGGCCCTCGGCCGCGGCACCGAGGCGGAGGTGTGCGCGGTCCGCCACGCGCTCGCGCGGCTCGACGAGGTCCCGGCGGGCTGCTACCTCAGCATCAACGTGTCACCGCGGGCGCTGCTCGACGACGCGCTCTGGGAGGCGCTGGACGGGGCGCCCCTGGAGCGGGTGGTGCTCGAGCTCACCGAGCACGTCGTCGTCGAGGACTACCCCTCCATCGAGCGGGTGCTCTCCGCCTTCCGGGCGGGCGGCGGGCGCCTCGCGGTGGACGACGCGGGGGCGGGCTACGCGAGCATGCGCCACATCCTGCTGCTGCGCCCGGACCTCATCAAGCTGGACATCAGCATCTGCCGCGACGTGGAGGCCGACCCGGCCCGGGCGGCGATGGTGCGCTCGTTCGTCGACCTCTCGGACAGCCTCTGCGCGCGGCTCGTCGCGGAGGGCGTCGAGACCCCGCCGGGGCGCGACGCGCTCCAGCAGCTCGGGGTGCCCCTGGGGCAGGGCTTCCTCTTCGCCCGACCGGGCCCGCTCCCCGCGGCCTGACCCCGCCGGCACCGCTCAGCCGACGGGCTGGCGGGCCCGGCGGGGCAGGGCCGGCACCAGGGTGCGCTCGTGCCCGCCGCGCCACTCGAGCAGCAGGGCCGTCGCGTCGCCCGCGAGCGCGCTGCCCGGGCCGAGCACGGCGTGGCGCAGCCGCCGCAGCGTCTCCGCCGGGCCCTGCGCGGCGTCGTACCGCTCCACGAGCCGGCACAGCGCGTCGCGGTCGAGGCGCTCGCCCTGCGGCGTCGTGGCGGTCGCGAGCCCGGGGGTGTGCAGCAGCAGGCGGTCGCCCGGCTCCAGCGCCCAGCGGACGACGGCGGGCTCGCCGGCGCGCACGGCCCCCGCGCCGGCACCGAGCGGGGGGCCCGCCGGGGCGTCCCCGGCCCGCACCGGTCGCCCGCCGCGCAGCAGCGACGGTGCGGCGTGCCCCGCCGACAGCCAGCGCAGCTGGCCGGAGCCCAGGTCGAGCTCCGCGAGCACCGCGGTCACCGGGCGGGGCGCCGCGGTGAGCGCGCCGTCGACGAGCGACCAGGTCTCCTCGAGCCCGAGCAGCGCGCGCCGCCCACTGCGGTACGCCGCGAGCGCCAGCGCCGTCGACGTCGCGGCGGCCACGCCCTCGCCGTGGGCGCTGAGGACCGCGAGGTGGGCGGTGTCGCCGTTGGCCGCGTAGTCGTAGCCGTCACCGCCACCCGCCTCGACCGGCTCGAGCAGCGCCGCGAGCGCCAGCCGGTCGGTGGCGAAGGTCGCCGGCGGCAGCTGGGCGCGCTGGAGCTCGCCGGCGACCGACAGCGGGCGGGTGCGCCGCACGAACTCGACGATGTCGCCGTACGCGGCCTTGCTCACCGAGACCTGCGCCAGGAGGTGCACGTAGCGCTCGCAGGCCTCCACGAGCGCGTCCGACACCTCGCCCAGCGCGGGCCGCAGGCCGACCTCGACGACGCCCAGCCGGTGGGTGCCGTCCAGCAGCGGGATCCACAGCCGGGTCTGCAGCGGACTACCGCTTCCCACCTCGAGCACGGAGCTCGTGCTGTACGCGCGCCCGCCGAGCGTCCCCTCGACGGACAGCGGTTGCCGGTCCGCGGTGTGCCGGCCGGGCATGGGCACCAGCGTGCGCTCGACGTGGTCGGCGAGGTAGATGACCAGCTCGTCGACACCGAGGGCCCGCGCCTCCTCCACGGCGATGGTGGTGAAGTCCGCGGGCGAGCAGAGGTGCGCCCTGCGCAGCAGACCGCCGTGCGCCCGCGCCGCGGCCGACTCCACCCAGCCGCTCCCCGTCGCGTACCTCACAGCGCCGCCACGCCCCACCGCAGCGCGAGGGTCTCCCCCGGAGCGAGGACCTGGAGGCCCGTCCCGCTGGCAAGCGCGTTCCCGGGCGCGGTCATCGGCTCCACGGCCACACCGCGTCGCCGCCGCCCCTCGGCGAGCGTGTCGCCGGTGAACACCTGCAGCCAGCCGGCCGGCCGCTCGGTCCACAGCACCGTCCCCGAGCCGTCCGGCCCCCGCAGCTCCACGCGCACCCGGCCCGACTGCCCCGGGACGAGGTCCGTGAACGTGTCGTCCACCACCTGCTCACCGAGCGCGCGCCCCTGCCGCAGGTCGTACGGCGTCCCCTCGACCGCCTCGCGCCCCACCGGGGTGCCGCGGTCGTCGACGACGAGGCGGGTGGCCGCGGGCACGGCGAGGCGGCACCCGTCGACGGTGCCGCCGCCGGGCGCGGCGAGGTACGGGTGCTGGCCCAGCGCGACGGGGGCCTCCTCGTCGCCGGCGTTCGTCGCCGCCAGCTCGACGGCGAGCCCCTCGACGGCGTCGACGGCGTACGCCGCCCGCAGGTCCAGGCGGAACGGGTAGCCCGGCTGCGGGTGCAGCCGGTGGGCCAGGACGACGCGCTCCGGCGAGCGCTCCAGGGCGCTCCACCCGGCCCAGCGCACGAGCCCGTGGTTCGCGGTCGCCCGGGCCACCTCGGTGAGGGGCAGCTGCAGGGTGCGGCCCCGCCAGGTCCAGCGCCCGTCGCGCAGCCGGTTGGGCCACGGCGCGAGCACCTGCCCGCGCCCGCCGTCGGGCAGGGCGTCCTCGGCGTACCCGTCGAGCAGGTCGCGCCCGTCGTGCACCAGCGACCGGATCCCGCCGCCGACCTCCACCGCCACCGCGCGGTACGGCCCGGCCGCCAGCGCGTGCTGCTCCCCCGTGGGCGTGCCCCTGTGCATGGGACAACCTTCCCCCACCGGGCGCCGGAGCACCCGTCGAGGTGTGGGTAAGGTGAGCCTCACCTGAGTTCCTCGAGCCTGGAGAGCCCCGCATGACCGCACGCCGTCCCGCGCCCCGCCTCGCCGGCGCCGCCCTCGCCGCCCTGCTGCTGGCCGCCTGCGGCGGTTCCGACGACACCACCGGCAGCGCCGCGGCCGGCGGGGAGGCCACCGGCTGGTCCTTCACCGACGACCTCGGCACGACGCTCGAGCTCGACGAGCGGCCCGACCGCGTCGTCGCCCTCACCGACGTGGCGGCCAGCCTCTTCGCGTACGACGTCGCCCCCGTCGCCACCTTCGGCTGGAGCGCCCTCGCGGCGGACAGCCGCTTCGAGGGCTTCGACACCTCGGGGACCACCGACCTCGGCACGGCCTACGGCGAGATCGACCTCGAGCAGCTCGCGGCCGCCGACCCCGACGTGATCGTCACCCACGCCTACCCGGTGGACAGCGAGGGGACGATCGACGACACCAAGCCGCTGTACGGCTTCACCGACCTCGCCCAGCAGGAGGCGGCCGCCGAGATCGCCCCGATCGTGGCGGTCGCGATGCGCGGCAGCGCCGTGGACGTCGTGGAGCGCACCGAGGAGCTCGCGGTGTCGCTCGGGGCCGACCGGGCCGACGTGGACGCGGCCCGCGAGGAGTACGCCGCCGCGGCCGAGCGGCTGCGCGCCGCCGGCGAGCGCGACCTCGACGTGCTCGTCGGCGCCGCCTACCCGGGCGAGGGCGTGTACGTCGCCAAGGCGCAGGACGACCCGGTGCTGCGCGCCTTCGGCGACCTGGGGGTCGACTTCGTCGACCCGGGCGGCGAGGGCTACTACTGGGAGACGCTGAGCTGGGAGAACATCGGCACCCTCCCCGCGGACGTGGTGCTGGAGTCCGAGCGCGCGATGCCGGTCGAGGAGATGCAGCGCCAGCCCACCTTCGCGCGCACCCCCGCCGCGTCCTCGGACCAGGTCCACCGCTGGGTGTTCGCCGCGCTGGACTCGAAGGCCCAGGCGGCGTGGGCGCAGGAGCTCGCCGGCCACCTGGAGCAGGCGCGCGACGTCGCCTGAGCGGCGCCGGGCGCCCGGCCCGGGCGGTCCGCCGCCCGGGCGGCCCGGGCGCCTACAGGTAGAGGTCGAGCCGGTCGCCGACCCGCTCGACCCGCTCGACCCGCGGGGTCCCCGCCCGCACCACCGGTGCGGCGGGGACCGCCGCGACGGTCAGCGAGCCGTCGGCGACGGTCCGCGGCCCGTCGAGGGCCCGGCGCAGCACGATGAGCTGGACGGTGTCCGGGGTCGCGGCGACGAACATGTCACCCAGGGTGCCTGCGGGGGCGCACCCGCGCATCACCCGTCCGGGTGATCCAGCAGCGGCGGGCGGTCGCCGACGGCGGCGCGGGAAAGCCGTGGCGCCCCGCGCCGGGCGGGGCGTACGGTCCTGCGCATGATCAGCTGAGCCACCCGGGGGCGTGAGGCCACCGCCCCGACCGGCACCGGCGCGCAGGCCGGTGACCCGCACCGCTCGTCGCACCGCGCCGCACGTCCCTGCGGGCCCGACCACCGGGCCCGGGACGGCGCGGCGCCCCCGCGCCCCAGGCGCTCCCCCGCGCGCAGCGCCCGCCCCGGCGGGCGCCGGCGCTGCCGCACCGTCCTCGCTGCCCGAGGAGGCCCGCATGGCTGCCCGTCCCGTCCCGCACCTGCCCACCACCGAGCTCACGCTCACCCCCACCGCTCCCGACGCCCGGCCCGCCCCGGGCCCCGACCGCCCGGTGCTGCCGGGCCTGGCCGCCGCACCCGCCCCCGCGGGGCGGGGCGGGCGCGGGCACCGGCGCGAGGGCGCCGCCGGGCACCCGAGCACCTCCCCCGCCGGCGGCGGGCGGCGCGCGTACGCGTTCCGCCGCCACTGAGGGGCCCTCGACCCCGACCCGCGCCCGACCGGTGCCGGTGCCTCGTCCGGTGCCGCCGGACGAGGCGCACGGGTGCCCCACGAGGCCTCCTGGCCTCGCGGGGCACCCGTACGGGTGCCTCACGTGGTCACGAGCACCAGCCGGGCGGGGAGACGGCCGCGGCGACGGCGGCGCGGAGCCGCGCGTGCAGGGCGCGGGTGGCCGAGCGGTCCACGGGCACCTCGACGAGGCGCAGCCCGGGGGCCGGGGCGAGCGCGGCGCGCAGGGCGTCGAGGTCGCGCACGAGCTCGTACCGCGTGCCGTGCGCCAGGCACAGCGCCTCGAGGTCCACGCCGGTCGGGGTGCCGAAGACCCGCTCGAAGCCGGCGGCGTGCTCGGGCGCGCCCTGCTCGAGCTGCGTGAAGATGCCGCCGCCGTCGTCGTTGACGACGACGAGGACGAGGTCCGGGCGCGGCTCCTGCGGCCCGAGGACCAGGCCGTTCGCGTCGTGCAGGAGGGTGAGGTCGCCGAGCAGGGCGTACGCCGGGCCGCGGTGCGCCAGGGCCGCCCCGAGCGCGGTGGACACCGTGCCGTCGATGCCCGCGAGGCCCCGGTTCGCGAGCACCGCGAGCCCCTCCCGCGGCGCCGCGGCGAGGTCCACGTCGCGCACCGGGCTCGACGAGCCCAGGACGAGCAGCGAGCGGTCCGGCAGCGCCTCGACGAGCGCGCGCGCCACCGCCGGCCCGCTCAGCGGGGCGTCGTCCAGCACCTGCGCCACCGCGCGCGCGGCCGACGCCGCCGCCTCCTGCCAGCGCCGGGCCCACGCCGCGTCCGCGACCGCCGGGTCGCCGGCGAGCGGGCGCCACGCCCCCGGCGGCGGCTCCGCGGGCTCGCGCAGGCCCGCCGCGACCCACGAGGGGTGGTGCACGGCCGTCGCGACCGCGCCCGGGTCCGCCCAGCGCGGCGACGACGTGACGACCTCGACGACCACCTCGGGGTCGCGCAGCAGCCGCTGCACCGGGCGGGCGAGCGTCGGGCGGCCCACGACGAGCACCCGGTGCGGGCGCTCGGCCGCGACGAACGCCTCCGCCCCGAGCAGCAGCGGGCCGTGCGCCAGCGCCTGCGGCACGCCCGCGCTCGGCTCGGCCACCACCGGCCACCCGCGCCGCTGCGCCAGCAGCCCGGCGTCGCGCGCCAGCTCCGGCGGCGCGTCCCCGACGACGACGAGGGTGCGCTCGAGCCCGGTGCCCAGCGCGCGCGGGCCGTCGAAGGGGCCGGTCCACACCGGCGGGGCGATGGACACCCGGGTCCACGGCCCGCCGTCGGCGCGCCCGTCGAGCGGCTCGGGCCAGGCGTCGGTGCCGTCGGGCAGCAGGGGCTCGCGGAAGGCGACGTCGAGGTGCACCGGGCCCGGGTCGTCGTCGAGCTCGCCCGCCGCGGCGGCCAGGACGCGGCAGACGGTGGCGCGCCACGGCGCCACCTGCCCCGCGCGCGCCTCGGGCGCCGGCAGGTCGACGGCCAGGCGCACCGCGGCGCCGTACACCCCGGGCTGCTCGGTCGTCTGGTTCGCCCCCGTGCCGCGCAGCTCCGCCGGGCGGTCCGCCGTCACCGCGACGAGCGGCACCCCGGCGTGCGAGGCCTCGAGGACGGCCGGGTGCAGGTTCGCCACCGCCGTGCCCGAGGTGCAGACGACCGGGACCGGCACCTGCGAGGCCTTGGCCAGCCCGAGGGCGAGGAAGCCCGCCGAGCGCTCGTCGACGCGCACGTGCAGGCGCAGGGCCCCCGCGGCGTCGGCCGTGTGCAGGGCGACGGACAGCGGGGCGTTGCGCGAGCCGGGCGACAGGACGACCTCGCGGACGCCGCCGCGGACCAGCTCGTCGACGAGGACCCGGGCGAGCGCGGTCGACGGGTTCACGCGGCGCCGCCCCCGGCGGCGGCGCGCCCGACCGCGTCCAGGCGCTGGCGCCACCGCCAGCCCGCGTCGACCCCCGCGTCGTGCTCGGCCAGCCGCGCCGGGGACGGCTGCGGGCGGCGCACCGCGAGGGCCCCGTCGACCGGCAGCAGCGGGTCGTCGACGAGGTCGTGCCGCAGCAGCTGGACGGTGGCGAGCCCGCAGGCGTACGGCAGCTCGGGCAGGGCCGCGGCGAGGGCGACGCCGGCGGCGATCCCCACGCTCGTCTCCAGCGCCGACGACACGACCACGGGGAGGCCGCAGCGCTCGGCGAGCTCGAGGCAGGCCCGTACGCCGCCCAGCGGCTGCACCTTGAGCACCGCGACGTCCGCGGCCCCCGCGAGCGCCACGAGCAGCGGGTCCTCGGCCCGGCGGATCGACTCGTCCGCCGCGACCGGCACGTCGACGGCGCGGCGCACCCGGGCGAGCTCGTCGAGGGTGCGGCAGGGCTGCTCGACGTACTCGAGCCCGCCGGCCGCGCGGTCGTACGCGGGCAGGCGCCGCACGGCCTCGTCGACGTCCCACAGGCCGTTGACGTCGATGCGCACCCGCCCGGCCGGGCCGAGCGCGTCGCGCACCGCCTCGAGCCGGGCCAGGTCGTCCGCCTCGCCCTGCCCGGGCTCGGCGACCTTCACCTTCGCCGTGGTGCAGCCGCCGGACTGCGCAACGACCTCGTGGGCGCGCTCGGGACCGACCGCCGGGACGGTGGCGTTGACCGGCACCCGGTCGCGGACCGGCGGCGGGAAGCCGTCGTACGCCGCCTCGCGGGCCGCCCGCAGCCAGGGCGCGGACTCGCGCGGGCCGTAGTCCCAGAACGGGCTGAACTCGCCCCACCCGGCCGGCCCGCGCAGCAGGACCCCCTCGCGGACCAGCAGGCCGCGGAAGCGGGTGCGCATCGGGAGCGCCCACACGTGCTGACCGGGCTGACCGGGCGCCTCGCTCACCGCACTAGCCTAGGGCCGTGGTCAGCCCCCTCTTCGACGCAGGCTCCTGGCGGGCGGTGCAGGGCTTCGACCTCACCGACGTGACCTACCACCGGCACGTGGACCTCGGTGCCGTGCGGGTCGCGTTCGACCGGCCGGAGGTGCGCAACGCCTTCCGCCCGCACACCGTGGACGAGCTCTACCGGGTGCTCGACCACGCCCGGCGGTCCCCCGACGTCGGGTGCGTCCTGCTCACCGGCAACGGACCGTCGCCGAAGGACGGCGGCTGGGCGTTCTGCTCCGGCGGCGACCAGCGCGTCCGCGGACGGGCCGGCTACCAGTACGCCGCGGGCGAGACCGCCGACACCGTCGACCCCGCCCGCGCCGGGCGGCTGCACATCCTCGAGGTGCAGCGGCTCGTGCGGTTCATGCCCAAGGTCGTCATCTGCCTGGTGCCCGGCTGGGCCGCCGGCGGCGGGCACTCGCTGCACGTCGTCTGCGACCTCACCCTCGCCTCGCGCGAGCACGCCCGGTTCAAGCAGACGGACGCCGACGTGGGCTCCTTCGACGGCGGGTACGGCTCGGCGTACCTCGCCCGGCAGGTCGGCCAGAAGCTCGCCCGCGAGGTGTTCTTCCTCGGCCGCGAGTACGACGCCGAGGCCGCGCACCGCATGGGCATGGTCAACGAGGTCGTCCCGCACGAGGACCTCGAGCGGGTCGGCGTCGAGTGGGCCCGCGCGGTCCTCGGCAAGTCGCCGACGGCGCAGCGCATGCTCAAGTACGCCTTCAACGCGGTGGACGACGGCATGGTCGGCCAGCAGGTGTTCGCCGGCGAGGCGACCCGGCTGGCGTACATGACCGACGAGGCGGTCGAGGGCCGCGACGCGTTCCTCGAGAAGCGCGCCCCGGACTGGTCCGGCTTCCCGTACTACTACTGACCGGGAGGTGGGGCCGGTGCTCGACGTGCTCGTCGTCGGCGCCGGCCAGGCCGGGCTCGCCGTGGGCCGGGCGCTGGCCGACCGCGGGGCCGACCTGCTGCTCGTGGACGCCGCCGGCGCCGTCGGCGACTCCTGGCGCGCGCGGTGGGACTCGCTGCGCCTCTTCACCTCCGCCGAGCACGACGCGCTGCCCGGGCGGGCGTTCCCCGCGCCCCGCGGGTCGTACCCGGGCAAGGACGCCGTGGCGGGCTACCTCGCGGCGTACGCGCAGGGGCTGCCGGTGCGGACCGGGACGCCGGTCCACCGGCTCGCCCCGGCACCGGGCGGCTTCGCCGCCGAGACCCCCACGGGCACGGTCCGGGCCCGCCAGGTGGTCGTCGCCACGGGGCCGTTCCAGGTCCCGCGCGTCCCGGCGCTCGCCGCGGGCCTGGACGTCCCGCACCTGCACACGGGCGCGTACCGGCGCCCGTCCGACGTGCCGGGGCGGCGCGTGCTCGTCGTCGGGGCCGCCAACAGCGGCCTGCAGGTGGCGCTGGAGCTCGCGCGCGCCGGGCGGGTCGTCACGGTCGCCGTCGGCCGACGGCTGCGCCGCGTGCCGCAGCGCCCGCTCGGGCGCGACCTCTACTGGTGGCTGACGCGCACCGGCCTCGTCACGCGCCCCTCGGACGCGCCGGGCCCGCGCATCCCCGACGTCGTCGTGGGGCCCTCGTGGCGCGCCCTGGGCCGCGAACTGGCGCTGCGCGGGAGGGCGGTCGCGGCCCGCGGGCGGGTCGTCGAGCTCGCCGACGGGCCGGTCGAGGCCGACGCCGTCGTCTGGGCCACCGGCTGGCGCACCGAGCACGGCTGGTTCGACGTGCCCGGCGCGGTGCGCGGCGGCCGCCTCGTCCACGAGCGCGGCGCGGTCCCGGTGCCCGGGCTGCACGTGCTCGGGCTCCCGGGGATGCGCATGCGCGGCTCGGCGCTCCTCGGGTTCGTCGGGCACGACGCCGCGTGGGTGGCGCGGCGGGTGCTCGCGCGATGACCACGCGGGGCCGGGGTCAGCGCACGTGGTCGCGCAGGAACGCGACCGCCCGCCCCCAGGCGATCCCCGCCTGCTCGGGGTCGTACGTGCCGATGAGGTCCTCGTCGTTGTAGAACGCGTGGCCCGCCGGGTACGTGTGCAGCTCGGCCTCGACCCCGGCGCCGCGCATCGTCGCGAAGGCCTCGCGCACCGCGTCGAGCGGGACGCTCCCGTCCTGCTCGCCGTAGTGGCCCTGCACCGCGCCGCGGATCGCGGTGAGGTCCGCGCCCTGCGGCAGCCCGTAGAACGGCACCGCCGCCGACACGCGCTCCCCCTGCTGCGCGGCGAGCGACAGCACGAAGCCGCCGCCCATGCAGAAGCCGATCGCGCCCACCGTCGGGGACGTCACCGCGGGGTGCCCGACGAGGTGGTCGACCGCGCCCGCGAGGTCGCGCGCGGCCCGCTCGGGCGGCAGCTCCTGCATCATGCGCATCGCCTCGGGGGCGTCGTGGGTCGTCGCCCCGCCGTAGAGGTCCGGCGCCAGCGCCACGAAGCCCTCCGCGGCCAGGCGGCGCACGACGTCCGCGACGTGCGTGGTGAGGCCCCACCACTCCTGGACCACCACGACGCCCTGGCCGCTGCCGGACTCGGGCAGCTCCAGGTAGCCGTGGGCGGTGGTGCCGCCGCTGGGGAAGGTCGTGTTCTGCTGCGCGCCGTCGGCCACGTCGTCTCCCGTCTCGAGCTCGTCCCGCCCGGCCTACCCCGATCCGTCCCGACCTAGGCTGGTCCGCCGTGCCGCCCGCGCCCCCCGCGCCGCCCCTCGCCGAGCTCCCCCGCGACCCGCGCGCCGCCCTCGCCGCCGTCGCGCGCGCCCTCGACGGCGGGCCGGCGCTGCTCGCCCTGCCGCCGGAGCCGGCGGCCGCGCGGGCCCTCCTGGACGCCGTACGCCCCGACGAGCCGCTCGAGCACCCCGGTGCGGCCCTCGTCGTGGGGACGTCGGGCTCGACGGGCGGGCCGAAGGGGGTCGTCCTCACGGCCGCCGCGCTGCGCGCCTCCGGCGCCGCGACGGCCGCCCGCGTCGGCACCGGGCGCTGGCTGCTGGCGCTGCCGCTGCACCACGTCGCGGGGCTCCAGGTGCTCTGCCGGTCGGCGCTCGCCGGGACCGCGCCGGTGGTGCAGGACCTCGCCGGCGGCTTCACCGCGGCGGGCTTCGCCGCGGCGACGGACCGCCTCGGCGGCGGGCCGCGCCTCACGTCCCTCGTCCCCACCCAGCTCGGGCGCGTCCTCGACGACGCCGCGGGGCGGCGGGCCCTCGCGACGTACGACGCGGTGCTCGTCGGCGGCGCCGCCGCCGCCCGCCCCCTGCTCGAGCGGGCGGGCGACGCGGGGGCGCGGGTCGTGACGACGTACGGGATGAGCGAGACGTGCGGCGGGTGCGTCTACGACGGGGCACCGCTCGACGGGGTCGACGTCGCGCTGCGCGCCGACGGGCGGATCACCCTCGCCGGGCCGGTGCTCATGGCGGGCTACCGGCTGCGCCCCGACCTCACCGCGCAGGTGCTGCACGGCGGGCGGTTCACCACGGGCGACCTGGGGCGGTGGGGCGCGGACGGGCGCCTGGAGGTGCTCGGCCGCGCCGACGACGTGCTGGTGAGCGGCGGGGAGAACGTGCCGCTGGCCGCGGTCGAGGCGGTCGTCGCCGAGCACCCGGGCGTGCGCGAGGCGTGCGCGGCCGGGCTGGCGGACCCGGAGTGGGGGCAGGTGGTCGGGGTGGCGGTCGTCGCCACGGCGGGCGACCCGCCGGACCTCGACGCCCTGCGCGCCCTCGTGGCCGGCCGCCTGGGCCGGGCGGCGGCCCCGCGCGCGCTCGCCGTCGTCCCCGCCCTGCCGCTGCTCGGGGTCGGCAAGCCGGACCGGCGCGCCGTCGCGGCCCTGCTCGCGGCTGGCAGGATGCCGGACCGTGGCTGACTCCGGCGCCGAGGTCCTGCACGTCCGCGGCGGGGTGCTCGTCGGCCCCGACGACGTCCGGCCCGAGGCCTGGGTGGTCGGGGGCCGGGTCACGTACGAGCGCCCGGCGCTCCCCGCGCGGCGCGTCCAGCCGGTCGACGGGTGGGTGCTGCCCGGCCTCGCCGACGCGCACTGCCACGTCGGCCTCGCCGCGCACGGCGCGGTCGACGAGGCGACGACGGAGCAGCAGGCGCTCACCGACCGGGGCACCGGCGCGCTGCTGCTGCGCGACGCGGGCTCCCCCGCCGACACCCGCTGGGTGCAGGGGCGCGAGGACCTGCCGCGCCTGGTGCGGGCGGGGCGGCACATCGCGCGCCCCCGGCGGTACCTGCGCGGCTACGCCCACGAGGTCGAGCCGGAGCAGCTGGCGGCCACGGTCCGCGAGCAGGCGCGGGCGGGCGACGGCTGGGTGAAGGTCGTGGGCGACTGGATCGACCGCGACCTCGGCGACCTGGCCCCGCTGTGGCCGCGCGACGCGCTCGAGGCCGCGATGGCGGCCGCCCACGAGGAGGGCGCGCGGGTCACGGCGCACACCTTCAGCGAGGACGCGCTGCGCGACCTGCTCGAGGCCGGCATCGACTGCCTCGAGCACGCCACCGGGCTCACCGACGAGACGCTGCGGCTCGTCGTCGACCGCGGCGTCGCGATCGTGCCGACGCTCGTCAACATCGGCACGTTCCCGGGCATCGCCGCGCGGGGCGAGGCGAAGTTCCCGCGCTACGCCGCGCACATGCGCCGCCTGCACGCCCGGCGGTACGACACCGTCCGCACGGCGTGGGAGGCGGGCGTGCCGGTCTACGCCGGGTCGGACTCCGGGGGCTCGCTGCCGCACGGGATCGTCGCCCACGAGGTCGCGGAGCTGGTCCGCGCCGGCCTGCCGACGCGCGCGGCGCTCGCCGCCGCGACGTGGGACGCGCGCGCGTGGCTCGGGCACCCCGGGCTCGAGGAGGGCGACCCGGCCGACCTCGTGGTGCTCGACGCCGACCCGCGCGAGGACGTGCGGGTCCTGCAGCGCCCGCGCCTCGTCGTGCTCCGCGGGCGGGCCCTCCCCGGCGCGGCCGCCACCGCCGTACCCGCCCCCTGACGCGCACCCGGCAGACTGGGGCGGTCCGCCGCCGCCGCACGTCAGGAGCACCGCGCCGCATGGCCACCGCCGCCCAGTGGGTCGAGGGGGCCCGCCCCCGCACCCTGCCCGCGGCGGTCGCCCCGGTCGCCGTCGGCACCGGCGCGGCCGTGCACGTCGACGGCGCCGTCTGGTGGCGGGCGGGCGTCTGCCTCGTCGTCGCCCTCGCGCTGCAGGTCGGCGTCAACTACGCCAACGACTACTCCGACGGCGTGCGCGGCACCGACGCCGACCGGGTCGGCCCCCTGCGGCTCGTCGGCTCCGGGGCGGCGGCCCCGGCCGCGGTGAAGCGGGCGGCCCTCGCGAGCTTCGCGGTGGCGGCGGTCGCCGGGCTCGCCCTCGTGGTGGCCTCGGGCGCCTGGGCCCTGCTGCTCGTCGGCGCCGCCTGCATCGCCGCCGCCTGGTACTACACCGGCGGCAGCCGCCCCTACGGCTACTCCGGCCTCGGCGAGGTCAGCGTCTTCGTGTTCTTCGGCCTCGTCGCGACCGTGGGCACGAACTACGTGCAGACGCTCGACCTGCACGCCGCCGAGGTGCTCGGCGGCGTCGGCTGCGGGGCGCTGGCCTGCGCGGTGCTCGTCGCGAACAACCTGCGCGACATCCCCACCGACGCGGTGGCCGGCAAGCGCACCCTCGCCGTGCTGCTCGGCGACACCCGCACCCGCGTCCTGTACGCCGCGCTCGTCGCGGTCGCCGCCCTCGTCGTGCTCGCCGCCGGGGTCCTCTCGCCCTGGTCGCTGCTCGGGCTCGTCCCGTTCGCCCTGGCGGTGCGCCCGGTGCGCGCCGTGCTCGCGGGCGCTTCCGGGCGCGACCTCGTCCCGGTGCTCGGCGGCACCGGCCGCCTCCTCCTCGCGTACGGCCTCCTGCTCGGCCTCGGGCTCGCCCTCGGCTGAGCGCCCGCCCTCCCCGCACGACCACGGCAGGAAGCGCCTGCGGTGATCGTGCGGGGGCGCGGCGGGAACGCCGGTGCGGGGTGCCGGGGGGCGGTGGCACGATCCTGCGCGTGCCGCGGCCCGGGGCGACCCCGCTCGTCGGCCGCGAGCGGGAGCTGTCCCGGCTCGCGGCCGGGCTCCGCGCCGCCCGTGGGGGGCGGGCCGGGCTCGTGCTCGTCGGGGGCGAGGCGGGCGTGGGCAAGACGCGGCTGCTGGGGGCCCTCGCCGACCGGGCCCGGGCCGAGGGTGCGGCGGTCCTGGTCGGGCACTGCGTGGACCTCGGCGGCGCCGGGCTGCCCTACCTGCCCGTGGTCGAGGCCCTGCGCGGCCTCGCCGCGGCGTCGGCGGCCCGGCCCGCGCTGGCGCAGGCCCTGGCGCGCCACCCCGCGGCGCAGCGGCTGACCGGCGGCGACCGGGCCCCCGGGCCCGAGGACGGGGCGGTGCGCCTGCAGCTCTTCGAGGCCGTCGCGGGCCTGCTCGGCGAGGCGGGCGCCGACGCGCCGGTGCTCCTGGAGCTCGAGGACGTGCACTGGGCCGACGGCTCCACGCTCGACCTGCTGCGCTTCCTCGGCGCCCGGCTCGCCGACGAGCGGGTGCTGGTCGTGGCGTCCTACCGCACCGACGAGCTGCACCGGCGCCACCCGCTGCGCCCCCTCCTGGCCGAGGCGCGCCGGCTGCCGGTCGTCGAGCACCTCGAGGTGCCGCCGTTCGACGACGACGAGCTGCGCGAGCACCTGACGGCGCTGCACGGCGGCCCGCTGCCGGGCGGGCTGCTGGCCGAGGTCGCACGGCGCAGCGAGGGGAACGCGTACTACGCCGAGGAGCTGCTCGCGGCCCGCTCCGGCGGCACCGGGGGCCCGCTCCCCGACGGCCTGGCCGACGTGCTGCTGGCCCGGGTCGAGCGGCTGCCCGCGCCGGCGCAGGAGGTGGTGCGCACCGTCGCCGTCGCCGGCCGGCGGGTGGGCGACGCGCTGCTGCAGGCCGTCGCGGGCACCCCGGCCGTGGAGCTCGAGGCCGCGCTGCGCGAGGCGGTGGCGGGGCAGGTGCTCGTGGCCGACGGCGAGGGGTACGCCTTCCGCCACGCGCTCCTGCAGGAGGCGGTGCACGGCGACCTGCTCCCCGGCGAGCGGGTGCGCCGGCACGCCGCCTTCGCCGCCGCGCTGCAGGGCGCGGCGGGCGCCGGGGTGGCCGCCGCGGAGCTGGCGCACCACGCGCTCGCCGCGCGCGACCTGCCGCTCGCCCTCGTCGCGGCGGTCCGCGCCGCCGACGAGGCCGCCGCGCTGCTCGCCCCGGGCGAGGCCCTGCGCCAGGTCGAGCAGGCCCTCGAGCTGCTGCCCGCGGTCCCCGCCGCGGCGGCGCGGGACGCCCTGCGCGCGCCGCTGGGCCGGCTCGAGGAGCGGCTGCGCCCGGTCGTCCTCGCCGGGCCCGCCGACGAGGGCCTGCGCCTGGCGCTCGTGGCCGCGGCGCTGGCCAGCCGCTGCGGCGAGCCCGAGCGCGCGGTGGCGCACGCCCGCGACGCCGCGGAGCGCGCCCCCGCGGGCTCGCCCGCCGCGGTGGCGGCGCGCTACGTCCTCGTGCACCACCTCACCGACGCCGAGCACGACGCCGAGGCGCACGAGCTCGCGCGCGAGGCGCTCGCGCAGGACGGGCCGCCGTCGGCGGCGCGCACCTGGACCCGCGCCGCCCTGGCGCGCGTCGCGCTCTTCCTCGAGCGGTACGACGAGGCCCGCGCGGCGGCCGAGGAGGGGCTGGAGGTGGCGCGCGCGCAGGGGCTACCGGACGCCGAGGCCGACCTGCTGGCGACGCTGGCCGTGCTCGACGAGGGCGCCGGGGACGTCGCGGCCGCGGCCCGGCACCTGCAGGCCTCGCTGGAGCGGGCGGTCGCCGCCGGCGACGCGACGACCGAGGTCCGCGCCCACTACAGCCTGGCCGCCCACCGGTGGTACGCCGGGGACGTCGCCGGGGCGCTCGCCGCCCTCGCCGCGGGGGTGCCGCGCTCGGCGGCCCTGGGCCTGGCCTGGAGCCCGTACGGCATCGAGCTGCGGGTGCTGCAGGTCGTCGCGCTCGCCGTGGCGGGGGACCTCGCGGGCAGCGAGCGCGCGGCCGACCTCGCCGGCCCGGCCGGGGACCGCCCGCCCGTCCCGGTGCTGGCGCGCCTCGCCGCGGCCCGGCTGCACGCGGCCGTGGCCCGGGGCGCGCCTGACGCGGCCGAGCAGGTCGAGCGGCTGCGCGACGCCTGGCACCACGACCCGCAGATCGCCCTCATCGCCGGCGGCTGCGAGGCGGACCGGCGCACCGCCGAGGGCGACCTCGCCGGGGCCCTCGACGTGGTGCAGGAGGCGCTCGACGCGGTGGAGCGGGAGTGGGGCGCCTGGTCGCTGGGCGGCATCTGGCTGTGCGCGCTCGGCCTGGCCGCCCTCGCCGACGCGGCGGCCCGCGCCCGCACCCGCGGTGACGCGGCGGCGCTGGCCCGGGCTCGGGCGCAGGGCGACGCGCTGCTGCTGAGGGCCCGGACGACCGCGGAGCGGGGGCGCCCGCGGGCCGGCCGGCTCGGGCCCGAGGGCCGGGCGTGGCTGCGCCGGGCGGAGGCGGAGCACGCGCGCCTCGTCGACCCGGCGGCCGCGGTCCCGGCGTGGCGCGCGGCGCTCGAGGCGTTCGGGTACGGCCACGCGCCCGAGACCGCCCGCACCCGCTGGCGGCTCGCCGAGGCGCTGCTCGAGGCGGGCGAGCGCGAGGCCGCGGCGCGCGAGGGCACCGCCGCGCTGCGCGAGGCGCGCGCGCTGGGGGCGGAGCCGCTGCGCCGCGCGGTGGAGGCGCTGCTGCGCCGGGGTCGGCTGGCGCCGGTCGAGGCACCGGCGCCGGCGCCGGCGGCCGGTCCGCTCACGGCGCGCGAGGCGCAGGTGCTGGCCCTCGTCGCGCAGGGCCTCACCAACCGGCAGGTCGGGAGCCGGCTGCGGATCAGCGAGAAGACGGCGAGCGTGCACGTCTCGCGCATCCTGGCCAAGCTCGGCGTCGCCAGCCGCGCGGAGGCGGTGGGCGCCGCGCACCGGCGCGGGCTGCTCTGAGGCCGCGGGCCACTCGTCGCGCTGCGTGTCGCCAGCTGTTCGCCCCGTGTTGACCCGGGGAGGAAGCGGGCGTTCCCGGCACCGCGCCAGAGTCCTCGGCCGTAGCCCCTCGCCGAGCCGGAGGAACCTCCCGTGCAGCAGACCCCCCTCCCCGCCCTGTCCCGTCGCGGCTTCCTGGTCGCCGGTGCCGGCGCCGCCGGTGCGGCCGCGCTGGGCGCCGGTGCCTCCACGCCCGCCACAGCCGCTGCTGGTGCGGGTGCGCGTTCGCGGCGGCTGGTCGGTGACCCGTTCACCCTCGGGGTGGCCTCCGGGGACCCC